>DAHWEX010000531.1 GCA_027326205.1 Actinomycetota bacterium | reverse complement strand
GCCGCCATGGTGCGCTGCCGCGCCGGCAGGTCCCGCGGGCCTGCCACGGGCAGGTCCGTCAGCTGATCGACATGCTCGAGCAGTGCCCGTGGCCCGAGCCGGGCGGCCGCGGCGGCCAGGAGCTCGATGGCCAGCGGCAGCCCGTCAGCCCGCTGGCACAGCCGCGCGGCGGCACCGTCGTCCCCGCTCCCGGCGGTCGGTGGCACGCCGGCGGCGGCCAGCCGCTCGCCGAAGAGCCGCACGGCCGCCGCCGGGCCGAGTGGGGCGATGCGCACCTCACGTTCCCGGCGTACCCGCAGCGGGACGCGGCTGGTGGCCAGGACCACCGCGTCGGGGCATGCCGCGAGCAGCTCGGCCAGCTGCGGGCCGCAGGCCGCCACGCGCTCCAGGTTGTCCAGCACGAGCAGGGCCGACGTCCCGGCGAGGTCCGCGGCGAGGCCGGTCACCGTGTCGGCGTGGGATCCCGCGGCGCGGGCCACGACGGCGACGGCGTCGCCGGGGTCGGTGACGTCGGTCAGGTCGGCGAAGTACACGCCGCCCGGGTGATCGGCGGCCACCGCCTCCGCGGCCACCAGCGCGACAGTGGTCTTGCCCACCCCGCCAGGGCCGGTGAGCGTCACCAGCCGGCCCGGCGCGGCGCGCAGGGCGGCGACGATCTCGGCGACCTCGTCATCCCGTCCGACCACCGGGACGACCGGAGGTGACGGCGGGCGGGTCGTCAACCTGCGGGGCGGCATTTCGAGGGCCCCGTCCCCGGCCCGGCCCAGGGCGGACAGCAGCGCCATGCGGTCGGCGTCGCGGAGCCGCAGCGCCGAGGCCAGCGACCGCACGGTGTGCGGCTGAGGCTGGGTCCGCCGCCCGCGCTCCAGCGCGCTGACCGCGTCGACGGACAGCCCCGCGGCGGCGGCCAGCTCCTGCTGGGTCAGTGACCTGGCCTCTCGCAAGTCACGCAGCATGGCCGCGAAGCTGGTCGTCTGGCGCGCCGGTCCCGATGGATCGTTCACGGGCTCGATTATGCCCGACAGGGCCGGGACGGTGTCCGGGCTGTGTCCAGGCGGTGTCTGGTTGCCGGGCGGCACCCCCGGTCGCCATGCTCGACGGTGACAGAACGAACCAGACAGCTAGGAGATCGACGGCATGCTCCCCCAGGCTCTGCGCGCACTGTGCGAGGCGATCAACTCCCACGTCCCGGAGCGGATCGCCGCCTGCTTCACCGACGACTACGTGGCCGAGCGACCGCTGCGGCCGGCCGAGGGGTTCATCGGTTCCGGCCAGGTCGCCGCGAACTGGACGAAGATCCTGGCCGGGCTGCCCGACCTGCAGGCCGAGATCCTGCGCCACGCCCAGAACGGCGACGAGCTGTGGTCGGAGTGGGAGTACCGGGGCACCGCCCCGACCGGGGCGACGGTCGTGCTGCGCGGCCCGGTGGTGCTCACCACCCGTGACGGACGGATCGCATGGACCCGGTTCTACCCCGACCCGGTCATCACCGACGGCCCGACCCACACCACCGTCTCCCGGGTGCTGGACGCCCCGGCCGAACGGGTCTTCGCGGTGCTCCGCGACCCCCGCCGCCACCCCGAACTTGACCCCACCGGCCGCCTGCGGCAGGCCGAAGCCTCCCGCCCGGTCGGCGCCGTCGGCGACACCTTCGTCATGGCCGCGCACGACGACGAGACCGGCGACTACCAGATCGAGTGCCACGTCGTGGCCTTCACCGAGAACCGGGTCATCGCCTGGGCGCCCGGCCAGCCGGGTCAGCGCCCGGCCGGCCACCGCTTCACCTGGAAGCTCACCCCGACCGACGACGATCACACCGAGGTGACCCAGACCTATGACTGGAAGGCGGTCACCGACCCGGCCCAGGTGCCTCGCCTGCCGGCCGTCTCCGCCGATGAGCTCGACGCGTCGTTGACCCGCTTGGCCGCGGCGGTGGCGTAGGCCGTACGTGTCAGCTCTGGCTCTCGAAGAGGGCGACGGTCGTTTCCAGCGACGGCGGGTCGCCTTCGACGGAAACCTGGGTCCCGTCCTGCCAGCCGTCGGGGGCGTGGCCGCCTGCGTAGGTCTGCTGCAGGCGTATGCCGCGCCGGGCGATGTGCTGGTACACCGCTGCCCGCAGTTGTCCCGCGCGCTCGGTCTGCCCGTCGGCGGCGAGCGCCTGCGCACCGTTGTGCAGCACCAGGAGGATGTTGCTGAGGTCGCCTTCGCGGCGGAACCGCCGCAGGGCGTCGCGGAGGACGGGCAGGGCCGGTTCGCCTGACGCCAGCAGGCTCTGCGCCAGCATGACCTCGCTGATCGCCGCGGTCCAGTCCACGCCGCAGGCGAGCGCGTCACGGATGGCCAGGTGGAGCGCCTGCCGGCCGTCGGCGGTGCGGCCGAGCATGAGCAGCGCCGCTCCGCGTGCCATTTCCGCGTTCGCGGCCAGCCAGCCGAGGCCGAGCTCGGTGCCGATCCGGTACGCGTCGGCCGCCGCCGCCAGCGCGGTCCCGGGGTCACCGTGGGGTACTTGCAGCAGCGCCTGGTAGAAGCGCGTCTCGGCGTACAGGGTCCGGTCCTCGCGGCCGTCGGCGGCGCTGAGCTCGCGGGCCACGGCGGCCATCGTCTCCCGGGCGTGGCCGCCATCTCCCGCCACGTACTCGATGCTGGCGTGGGCCACGCGGGCGCGGGCGATGTCGAGGGCGGGTGCGTGCGGGGCCGCGGCCAGGCAGCGTTCCAGCAGACGGCTACCCTCAAGCAGGCTGCGGCGGGTCCAGAACCACATGAGCAGGCCGGCGGTGCGCAGGGCCGCTTCGGGGCTTGCGGTCAGGTCGTGGACGATCGCCGCGCCGATGTTGGGCAGCTCGCGGGTGAGCGTCCGGATGGCGTGCGGGGACCGCTCGCCCCGCAGGTCCTGCGCCGCCTGCGCGGCCAGCCGGTGGATGAAGGCCGCGTGGGCAGTGCCGCTCGCTTCTGGCGCCGGGTCGTGGGCGCGGCAGTAGGCCCGGATGATCTCAAGCAGCCGGTAGCGGCCGGGGGCGGTGGCGGTGTCCGCGACCACCATGGAGCGGCTGACGAGCGAGGAGAGCGTCTCGAGGCCGGCTTCCTGCGACAGCACCGCCTCCAGCGGGAAGCCGCCCTCGAACGGCCACAGCCGCAGCAGCATCGACCGGTCGGCGTCCGGCAGCAGGCCGACGCTCCACCCGATGGCGGCCTCGAGCGTCGTGTGCGGCGTCAGCGAGCCCGCGGGGACCTTCCCGAGCACCGCGAGCCGGTCGCCGAGGTGGGCGGCTAGCTCCTGGAGGCCAAGGACCGGGGCCCGCGCCGCGGCTAGTTCCAGGGCCAGCGGGATTCCGTCGAGCGCGGCGGCGACGTGCGCCGCGGCGTCGAGTTCCCCCGCGTGCGGCTCCCAGGCGGGCCGGACCGTTCGGATCCGGTCGAGCAGCAGCGCCACCGCCGGCGCGGGCGGCAGCGGGTCCAGGGGCAGCAGCCGTTCGCCGTCGATCCCGAGCGGGACCCGGCTGGTGGCCAGCACGCGCAGCCCGGGGGCCTGGTCGAGCAGGCCGAGCACGAACGGCGCGACGTGCTCGACAAGGTGCTCGCAGTTATCGAGCAGCAACACCCCGCGGCGACCGCGCAGCGCCCTGGCCAGCGAGTCCGGCGTGGCGGCGGCGGTCTCGGTCACGCCGGCGGCTGCCGCGGCCGCCAGCGGCAGCATCGCCGGGTCGGTGACGTCGGCGAGCCGCACCAGCCAGGGCCCGTCGCCGTCGGTGCGGGCGGCAGCGTGCTCGATCGCCAGCCGGGTCTTACCGACGCCCGCCGTGCCGGTCACGGTCACCAGGCGGCTCGCATCGACCAGCCCGGCGAGCAAGGCGAGGTCACGGGCCCGCCCGAGGAATGACGACAGCGGCCGGCGGATCCGCTCCTGACGGGCCAGGTCACGGGATGGACTGACGCGAGCCGGCAGCAGGTCCGGGTCCTGGCGGAGCACCTGCTGCTCCAGGCGCTGCAGCTGCGGCCCGGGATCGACGCCCAGCTGGTCGGCGAGCAGTCCCCTGACCCGGCGCACGGCGGCCAGCGCCTCGGCCTGCCGCCCGGAGCGGTACAGGCCAAGGACGAGCAGCTCCCAGCGCCGCTCCCGGTAGGGTGCGGCCCGCACCAGTCCCTCAAGCTCGGCGACCGCGCTGGCCTCCTGGCCTAGCGCGAGCCGGGCGGTGACACGGTCCTCTTCCGCCGCGTCCCGCAGTTCCCGCAGCTGCGCGCGGGCTGCCGCCACCCCCGGGTCCCCCGGCAGGTCGGCGAACGGGTCGCCGCGCCACAGCCGAAGGGCAGCGTCGAACACGGGCAGCGCCTCGTCGTCCCGGCCGGAGGCAGCCAGGAGCCGGGCGGCGCCGATCTGCTCGGTGAACCGCTCGATGTCGGTGGCGCCGGGCGCGGTGATGAGGCGGTAGCCGGCGGCCGTGCGGCGCAGCGCATCCCGGTCCGTGTCGGACAGCGCGCGGCGCAGCCGGGACACGTACACCTGGATGGCGGTCTGCGAGCCGGCGGGCGGCTGATTTTCCCAGACGGACTCGGTGAGCCGGTCGTCGGAGACCGGCTGGCCATGCGCCGCCACCAGCGCGGTCAGCAGGCGGCGGGGGAGCGGCCCGCCAAGTTCGACGGGCCGGTCACCATCGTGTACCTGGGTGGATCCGAGTACCGCGAAGGTTCGCACCCCTGAATAAAAGCGTCACTTTCGGACTGTTGCAAGCAGAATGCAAGTGTTACCGCTGGGCGATTGCAAGCCGGCTGTATGGGGCATGGGGGAGGCTTTGCGTCGCCCCGGGTTCGCGGTGCGAGGCGAGCCGAGGCCGCCGTCGCGAAATCGGGTGAACCGCCGGATGGCTTCATCCGGCATGTCCGCAGCCCGCAGCCCGCGGGCTCAAGGGAAGGCACCATGGCAAAGATCATCATCGCGGCTCCGCCCATCACCGGCGAGCTGTCACCACTGCTTGAGCTCGGCCGGGGGCTTGCCCGGCGCGGCCACCAGATCACGGTCGTCACCGGAAGCCGCTTCCGCGCGGACGCGGAGGACGCCGGGCTTGGCTTCGCGCCGGTCACGGGCGTGGCCGACTTCGACGACCGTCTCCTCGGCGAGGACCAGGAGCGCGCGGGCCTCACCCCGGGACCGGAGATGCTCAACTACGACTGGATCCACACCTTCATGACCCCGCTGCCCGGCCAGCACGCCGTCCTGCAAGAACTCCTCGCCCGCGACCCCGACCAGTACCTGATCTGCAACGTCCTGTGGCTGGGGGCGTTCCCGGCCGCGCTGGGCGCGCCCGGCCTGCGGCCCCGCCGCTGGGTCGCGGTGACCGCGACGCCGCTCGCCCTGTCCAGCGACGACACGACCTTCTTCGGGCCGGCGCCGGTCGGGCTTGGCGAGGATCAGAAGTCCGCCAACCGGGCCGCGAACGCCCAGTTCGCCACGCTGATGCAGCCGGCCCAGGATCATCTCGTCGGCGTCCTGCGGGGCCTCGGCGCCACGCAGCCCTGCCCCGTGTTCGTGGACGGCATCTACACCGTCCCCGACGCGCTCGCCGCGCTGACCGTGCCCGGGTTCGAGTTCGAGCGCGGCGATGCCCCCGACTCGGTGCACCTGGTCGGCGCCCTGCCCGGCCGCGGCGCCGCGGGCTGGCAGCCGCCGGCCTGGTGGGCGGAGCTTGACGGCTCCCGCCCGGTCGTGGTCGTGACCCAGGGCACCCTCGCCAACCGGGACCTGTCCCAGCTCGTCGAGCCCGCCCTGGCCGGCCTGGCCGACCTGGACGTCACCGTGGTGGCCGCCCTCGGCCGCGAGGCCGGCGCGCTGTCCGTCCCCGTCCCGCCCAACGCGCACGTCGCCGAGTTCATCCCCTTCGACGTGCTCCTGCCCAAGGCCAGCGCCTACATCACCAACGGCGGCCTCGGCGGCACCCAGCAGGCGATCGCGGCCGGCGTCCCGGTCATCGTGGCCGGCCTGACCGAGGACAAGCCCGCCGTCGCCGCCCGGGTCGCCCGCCACGGCCTCGGCATCGACCTGCACACCGGCACGCCCGCGCCGGAAGACATCGCGGCCGCCACCGAGACCGTCCTCAAGGACACCGGCATGCACGCCAGCGTGCGCGAGCTCGCACGGGTCTACGCCGCGCACGACGCGCTCAGCGAGATCGAGCGGCTGACCCTCGGCTAGCGAGCGCGATCTCGCCGCGGAACAGGGGGTATCGCCCGCGCACCCGGCGGAGTCGCTCAGAGGTAATTGCCTGACAGGCGAGAGAAATTTCAGCCCGATGTAAAAGAGCAAGGGGATTAGCCGAGTGAGAATTGGTATTGGCCTGCCGAACCAGGTGCGCGGCGCCGAGCCCGCGGTCATCCCGTTCTGGGCCGCGGCGGCTGAACGGGCCGGGTTCGGGACGCTGGCGACGGTCGGGCGGATAGCGTACCCGGGCGTGATGGACACGGTGGCGCTGGCGGCCGCGGCGGCGAGCACGGATTCGGCGGAACTGCTCGCCACGGTGGTGGTGGGGCCGGTGTGGCCGCCGGTGCTGCTGGCCAAGGAGGTCGCGGGGATCGACGCCGTCTCCGGCGGCCGCCTGACCCTCGGCCTGGGTGTCGGGCTGCGTCCCGATGACTTCGTCGTCGGCGGCCTGGGGATGGCCGCCCGGGGCAGGCGGCTTGATGAGGACCTGGACGTCTACCGGCGGGTCTGGAAAGGCGAGCCGGTCGGCGGCGGCCCCAACCCGGCCGTCACCCCGGGCGCACGGGAGATACCGCTGATGTTCGGCGGGGGAGTAGCGGCCGCCTATGAGCGGGTAGCCCGCCACGGCACCGGATACATCGGCCCCTCGGTCCCGGCCGCGATGGTGGCGCCGCTGTTCGAAGGGACCCGGGCCGCGTGGGCCGAGGCCGGGCGCGCGGGCGCGCCGCGGCTGGTCGCGATCGCCTACTTCGCGCTCGGCGACCAGGAGCAGGGCCGGGGCAACGTCTGGGACTACTACAGCATTTCCGGCAGCGACGTGGCCGGCCTCATCACCGGGGGCGTCGCCGCCGGCCCGGACGGGGTCAGGGAGACGGTCAAGGCGTTCGCTGACATCGGCGCCACCGACATCATCCTCAACCCCACCGTCGGCGACCAGGCCGAGATCGCCCGCCTCGCTGACATCGTGCTCTGAGGCCAGGTCCTCCGTAAAGAGATCCGCGTACGACCTGACGAAAGGGGCAGAGACGGGGCCCGAGGCGACGCCGCCCAGCTTCACCGGCGGCACGGTTGGAAATCACTCAGAAGCCGTTGAGTCAATTTTCGGTGAATCTGGCCGGTCCCGTCAGCGGACGGGCCGGGTGACCTGCGCCACGGGCCTGCGGGCCGGCTCCCGTGTCCCGTACTGATAGCATCAGTTCATGCTGACATCAGCTGACACTGACTTGATGCGGGTGCTGGGCGACCCGGTCAGGTGGCAGATCGTGACCCTGCTGGCCCGCGAGACGCTGTGCACTACCCACCTGGTTGCCGAGACCGGCGCGCGGCAGACCAACCTGTCCAACCACCTGAAGGTGCTGCGCGACGCCGGGGTGGTGGATACGGAGCCCTGCGGCCGGTTCACCTACTACAGCCTGCGCCCCGAGGCCATCGAGGCGCTCGCCGGGTCATTCGCGGAGCTAGCCGCGACCGCCCGTGCCACCGGAGCGGCCGGCCGGAAGAGGTCCTGCCCGTGACGGCTGACGAACGATTCATCCGGCAGGCGGATCCGGCCCCGGCGGCGGTCGTCGGCAAGCTCTCGACCTTGGACCGCTTGCTTCCGGTGTGGATCGTGGCCGCCATGGCCGTCGGCCTCGGCCTGGGCCGGGCGGTCCCCGGCCTGAACGACGCGCTGAGCAAGGTCGCGATCGGCGGGACTTCCCTGCCGATCGCGGTCGGCCTGCTGGTCATGATGTACCCGGTGCTGGCCAAGGTCCGCTACGACAAGCTGGACACGGTGACCGGCGACAAGAAGCTGTTGGTCACCTCGCTGGCCCTGAACTGGGTCGTCGGCCCGGCGGTGATGTTCGCCCTGGCCTGGATCTTCCTGCCGGACCTGCCCGGCTACCGCAGCGGGCTGATCATCGTCGGGCTGGCCCGCTGCATCGCCATGGTCATCATCTGGAACGACCTGGCCTGCGGCGACCGCGAGGCCGCCGCCGTCCTGGTCGCCCTCAACTCCGTCTTCCAGGTCCTGGCCTTCGCCCTGCTCGGCTGGTTCTACCTCGACCTGCTGCCAGGCTGGCTCGGCCTGGGCAACGGCCAGCACCTGCACATCTCGGGCCTGGCCATCGCCCTCAACGTGCTGATCTACCTCGGCATCCCCCTGGTCGCCGGCTTCACTACCCGCCGTCTCGGCGAGCGGCGGCTCGGCCGCGACCGGTACGAGTCCAGGGTCCTGCCCAGGCTCGGCCCGTGGGCACTGTACGGGCTGCTGTTCACCATCGTCATCCTGTTCGCGCTGCAGGGGCACACGATCACCTCCCGCCCCGGCGACGTCGCCCGCATAGCCCTCCCCCTGCTGTGCTACTTCGCCGTCATGTGGTTCGGGAGCTTCGCCCTCGGCAAGACCATCGGCCTGCCCTACGAGCGCACCGCCACGCTGGCGTTCACCGCGGCGGGAAACAACTTCGAACTGGCCATCGCGGTCGCCATCGCCACCTTCGGAGTCACCAGCGGCCAGGCCCTGGCCGGTGTCGTCGGCCCGCTGATCGAGGTACCGGTCCTCGTGGCGCTGGTGTACGTCTCCCTCGCCTGGCGGGAAAGGTTCGGTGCGGGGGCGGCGGCAGGCTGAACCCCCCTTTCGCGCCCGCGCGGCGCCCGACCCGGGGACCGGGGACCTATGGCTAAGCGACATTGTCCCGTAGGCCGGCAAGTACACGTCTTTACTGAACGTCTGCCGGTAAAACTGCGTGAGCGGCAGCCCTTTGCTGTCGCGCTCAAGGTTGCTCGCAGCCCAATGAGAACGAGACCGTTTTTCGCTCTCAGGATTGTATGAGGATTCCTCGGGCCGCATAAAATCGATCGAATACATCGCCGGTAAGGCGCGCGCGATGCTGATTTAGCTGAGGCAACCCGGATGGATTATTGAAGACGAGTTCGTCGTCGCTTGCACCGGTAACCAGGACCAGATGACCGCCGCGCCCGGGCGGTCGAAGGTGGGGCCACCGTATGCTATGGTGCACGGATGCGATTACCATATGGCCCGTGCTCACCAGATCGGCTAGTTCTGCGATGGGCAGGTCTTTGCAAACGCTTGCTTTGATATCGAATCGCTCGCCGATCCAGCTCACGAAGGGTGCGTATATCAGGCCATGAACGCCATCGGCGTGCCGTATATATCCACCCGCCTTCTCGCACTCCAGGGCAAGCTCAACGGAAGGCGGCACGGGCAGTCCTCGGTAGGCAAAGACCATGCGCAAGCAGGCTATGCCGCAGGTGCGCTGTGACCAGAACGCGTACTCCTCCACGGTCCTCGCCCCTGACCTTTGCCAGAGTGGATCGTCCGTCTCCTGCCGGGTGCCATCTATAAGGCCGAGTATTAGATCCGGTGATTCCCACTGAGAAAAGTACGGTACGT
>DAHWEX010000529.1 GCA_027326205.1 Actinomycetota bacterium | reverse complement strand
ACTCCCACGCCGTCTCGGCAGCGGCGGCTAGCAGGTCCCGTTCCGCGCCCGGGGCCAGTACTGCGGCGCGCATCTGCTCGTCGGTGACCTGGAGGGAGATGTTGAACTTCCAGTCCTCCCCGCGCGCGTCGGCGCCGGCCTTGCACTGGATGAACTCGATTGCCCTAGGGTGGTCCAGCGGGAGGAGCGCCATGTTCCCGACCGGGCGGTCCTCGCCGCCGCTGGCCGCGCCGTCGACCGCGACCTGGTTGAGATAGCGAAGGACGGCGACCGGGTCGTCGAGGCCATCCAGGGAGAAACCGGTGCCCATCCCGGCCCGGTGGTAGTCATCGACGACCGCCTTGACCACGGCCAGGTCACCGCGCAGGTCGGCGGGCGGCACCGCGCAGGCCGCCAGCGGGCGCGAGACGTGCCGCCCGGCGTTGGTCATGACCGGCGTGGAGAACACGATCCGCCGGTCGTCGAGCGCCTCGCCGAGCCGTGCGGCGAAGTCGTCCGCGCTGCCGGGGTCGAACTGGCCGTCGGCGGCGGCGAGTGCGGCGACGATGCGGGTGATCATGTCCCGGGCGTTCTCGCCGGGGCCGGTGATGCGGCCGTCTTGCAGGTAGGTCTCAAGGTAAGGGGTGGACGGGAAGCGCGAGCGGTACACGGCAGTCTCTTTTCCTGGTGCCCTGGGGGTCGCTTCCACTGTCCGCAGTGCCTGCGAACTGCCTCAATGCCGCCGTTCGCTCGCATCATTGCCGCGATCATTGCCGCTCGCGGCAATGTCCCGTGCACGGTCCGGAGTTACGCTGTTCCTGATAGCGCACGGGAGGTGCGCCCATGGCGAAGATCAGCCGCGCGCGCCGCGCCGCGCTGCAGCGTTCCGCCTACGATCTGCGACGCCAGGGTCAGCGCGACGACTGGCCCGTCGCGAGGATCGCCGCCACCATCCGGGCGGCGCTGCCTGACATCCTGCCGCTGGAGGCATGGCGGCTGGCTTATGGCTGGTCGCGCCCGCAGGCGGTCGCCGGGATCACTGCCCTCTACCAGGCCGACGGGCTCGCCCCGCCTCCGCTGAACCCGTCGATGCTGTGCCGCTGGGAGCACGGCAGGTACCCGCCGGGCGAGGACTACTCCCGCATGCTGTGCCGTCTTTACCAGGCCAGCGCTGGGCAACTCGGCCTCCGCCACGCGCGCGTGATGTCCGGGACAGGGGCGACGTCGCGGGGGTACCTTCACCTGAAGGACGTCACCGCCACGTCCGCCGCCTCTGGGAACGGGTACCAGATGACAGCCGAGGACAATGCTGCCGCGCTGGCGGCAGTACGCGAGTCAGTCCAGCTCGCCCTGGAAGCCGAAGGACCGTCCGGCGGGCCGCTGGCCGCCCAGTACCTGAACGCCGCCCTGGGTTACTACGACGCCAGCTACTCCTCGTTCCCGCCCGCCATGCTGGCCACCGAGGTCCACCGCACCCGTGCTCTGGTCACGACCATGCTCCGCGCAGACCAGCCGGACGAGGCCCGCACCGAGCTCCGGCGAGCCGGCGGCTGGCTGTCCGCCCTGGCCGGTAACCTCGCGTTCCACCTCGGCGACTACCCGGCCGCCCAGATCCACCTGTCCACCGCCGCCCGCCTTGGCACGGCCGCCGGCGACGCGCGGCTGACCTGCTGGGGTCTCGGCGCGCAGGCCATGACCTCACGGGCCCAGCACCGCGATGCCGAGGCGCTGGACCTGGCCCGGCAGGCCATGGAGTACGCGGACACCCCATTGCGCCGTGCGCAGGTCCTTGCCTGGGCCGAGCTTCCCGCCCTGGCCCGCCTCGGCGGCCAGTACCGCCCCGACGCGATCAGGGTCATCGGGCGGGCGCAGGACCAGATGGCTGCCGACCCCGACGGCACCCAGCCCGGCAGGTTCGGGTTCGACGACGCCGAGCTCCGCCTGCACATCGCCGAGGCCAGCCTCCTCCTCGGCGACACGGGGCTGGCACGCGAGCACGCGGAGGCATCCCGCGCCGCCACCCGTACCGGGCGGCCATCGTGGGCGGCGGCGACCCTCGCCCTCGCGCAGGCCGAGGCGGCAGGCGGGAGTGCGTCCGACGCCGCCGCGCTCGCCCACTCCGTCCTGGACGCCATCCCTACCGACGCGCTCCGCCAGACCAGCCGGCTCCGCCTCCGCAGCCTCGACCAGGACCTGGCCGGCACCGGAACTGCCAGTGCGGAGGCACTCAGCCTCGCCGAGCGGATACGCGCGCTCCCGCAACTCGTCCCCGTCGGCCGGATCAGCGACGAGCCCAACGGCCGCTGACCGCAGTCACGAAGGCACCGCCCATGCAGGGGCGCCTCCGAGCGTTTAGCGGGAGACCGCGAAAACGCTCTACCAGGTCAGCACCGACTTTGGCACCCCCGTGTGGCTCCTGTGCAACGTGCCGCGCGCCTACGACGGCGCCAACTCCGACCGGCTGGGATCGAAGTACACCCGCTGGGACGCCAAGCGCTCCGTCTATTCCGACCGGCCAGCCGCTGCGCCACTACGTGATCACCGGCGCGGACCTGGAGCACCGCACCCTGGACCAGGCCCGCCGCCTGCACGCCTACCCCGGGCTCACCATGCCCTGACCGCCCGCGCCACGCTCACGGAGGGTAAGCTCCACTGTTCGGCGGCGGCACGCCGGGGCCGGGGGAATACTGCCCTTCATGAGCACCGTGAGCGACCCTGCCCCGTTCTCCCGGGTCAAGATCCGAGTCGGCGCCCTCGTCTTCTGCGGCGAGGACGTCGCCCTTATCCGCCGCGACCGCCAGGCCGGGAGCCATTACACCCCGCCCGGCGGCAACGTCGAGCCCGGCGAGGACATCCTCGACGCCCTCGCCCGCGAGCTCGCCGAGGAACTCCACCTCCATCTGGCCGACGCCACCGCGCCCGACCTGTGCTGGCTACAGGACCAGATGGTCTCCCGCCCCGGGCCGACGGCCCCGCCCCGCAAGCTCCACCTGGTC
>DAHWEX010000022.1 GCA_027326205.1 Actinomycetota bacterium | reverse complement strand
CCCGGCCGGGACCCGGCCGGCCGCCACGCCCCAGGCGCCGCGGCCGGTGCCCAGGCACGGCACCGCCACGCCGAAGCCGACGACGCAGCCGCTGAAGGCCTCGGCCTCGGCCTCGGCGACGGCGGCGACCGCGCTGGCCACCCCGTCCAGCCTGGCGACCGCCCTGCCGAAGACGAGCTCGTCCGCGGCGGCCAGCGGCGTGCCGTCCGCGGTCGCCGCGGGCCCGACCCCCGTGGTGACGAGCACCGTGGTGACGAGCACCGTGGTGACGAGCACCGTGGCGACGAGTACCGCGGCGGCGTCAGCCCCGGTGAGCGCCGCCGTCCGCGGCGGTTGACGCCTGCGCCCTGGCGGCGGATGATCCGCAACGTGCGACGCAGCGAGAGTCACTATTCGCCGCCCTGGTCGAGGGCGCGCGGATCGCGTCCCGGCGCGTCTGGGCCTCCCGAGGAGCGTCTTCGCGCAGGCGCGGTCGGCACCGCGGCTCTGGGAGGATAACAGCATCTGGCGGTCGCGTGTCTCAGGATGCGGACGGGTCTGCGGGCGGGCTGCGGCGTTCGTAGACTAGGCGGGTGACTTCGGATAGCGGGGATGGTCCCGTAACGACCCTGGTTGACCTGCCCATGATCGATCTACGGGGGCGTGACGCGGCCGGGCTGACCCGGCGGGCGCTTGACGGCGTCCTGCCGCGGGCCGCCCTTGACGTCGACCGTGCCGTGGAACTCGTCAGGCCGATCACCGAGGACGTCCGCGTCCGGGGCGGCGCGGCCGTGCGGGAGTACACCCGTCGCTTCGACGGCGTGGACCTCGAGCGCACCCGGGTGCCCGCGGAAGTCATCGCCCATGCCCTCGCCGCGATCGACCCGGCGGTCAGGGACGCGCTCGAAGAGGCGATCCGCCGCGCCCGCGTGGTGCACGAGGCCCAGCTCCCCGAGCGCAGGGACAGCGTGCCCGCCGACGGCCTGACGGTCTCCACCCGGTTCATCCCGGTGGAGCGGGCCGGCGTGTACGTGCCGGGCGGACTCGTCGCCTACCCGTCGTCCGTCGTGATGAACGTGGTCCCCGCCCAGGCCGCCGGCGTCGAGTCGATCGCCGTCGCCTCCCCGCCGCAGCAGGAGTTCGACGGCCTGCCGCACCCCGCCGTCCTGGCGGCGTGCGCGCTGCTCGGCGTCACCGAGGTGCACGCGGTCGGCGGCGCGCAGGCGCTGGCCATGTTCGCCTACGGCACTGACTTCGACGGTGCGCCCGAGTGTGCCCCGGTCGACGTCATCACCGGCCCTGGCAACGTCTACGTCGCGGCGGCCAAGCGGATCCTGTCCGGTGTCGTCGGCATCGACGGGGAGAACGGCCCGACCGAGATCGGCATCATCGCCGACGCCACGGCGCAGGCGGCCCACCTCGCCGCCGACCTGATCGGCCAGGCCGAGCACGACGAGCTCGCCGCCTGCCTGCTGATCACCACCGACCCGGGCACCCCGGCCAGGGTGGACGCGGAACTGGCCCGCCAGATCCCGCTGACCGCGCACAAGGAGCGCGTGCTCACCGCGCTGCGCGGCCAGGCCGGCTACGTCCTGGTCGACGACCTCGCCGCCGCCCGGCGGGTCTCCGACGCCTGGGCCCCCGAGCACCTGGAGGTCCAGACCGAGGATGCCGCCAAGGTCGCGAGCCAGATCAGGAACGCCGGCGCGATCTTCGTCGGCCCCTACAGCCCGGTCTCGCTCGGCGACTACCTGGCCGGCTCCAACCACGTCCTGCCGACCGGCGGCACGGCCAGGCACACCAGCGGCCTGTCGGTCTACCCGTACCTGAAGGTCGTCAACGTCATCGAGTGCGACCGCGACTCGCTGGCCGGCGTCGCCCGGCGGGTCGACGCGCTCGGCGGCGCCGAGGACCTGCACGCGCACGTCGCCGCCGTCCGGGTCCGCGTCCCGAGGGAAGCCGACCCCAAGGAAGCGGCCCAGTGAGCGAGCTTGCGAGCGAACCAGTGAGTACAGTGCGTCCGCGCATGCGGACTCCGAGCGCCAGCGAGGTGTCCTCATGAGCGGCGGCCCGCGGACCGCGCACGACGACGTCATCCGCGGCCTGCTCCGCCCGGACCTGCGGCACCTGCACGCCTACGGCGCACCGCAGCTCGACGTCCCGGTCCAGCTCAACACCAACGAGAACCCCTACGCGCCGAGCGAGGCCCTGCGCCAGGCGATCGCGGACGCGGTCGCGGGCATCGCTGGCACGCTCAACCGCTACCCCGACCGCGACGCCGTCGAGCTGCGCAAGGACCTCGCCGACTACCTCGGCCACGGTCTCACCGCCCGGCAGGTGTGGGCGGCGAACGGGTCCAACGAGATCATCCAGCAGCTGCTCCAGGCGTTTGGCGGCCCCGGCCGCACCGCGCTCTGCTTCGAGCCCTCCTACTCGATGCACCCGCTGATCTCCCAGGTCACCGCCACGGCGTGGGTGGAGGGCAGCCGCGACGCGGACTACGGCATGTCCACCGCCGCCGGGCAGGTCCGGCGGCACCGGCCCGACGTCGTGTTCATCACCTCGCCGAACAACCCCACCAGCACCTCGGTTCCGCTCGGCCTCGTCGAGGACGTTTACGACGCGGCCCCCGGGCTCGTCGTCGTCGACGAGGCCTACGCGGAGTTCGCCCGGGCGGGCACCCCGAGCGCGCTCACGCTGCTGCCCGGCCGTCCCCGGCTGGTGGTGTCCCGGACGATGTCGAAGGCGTTCGCCGCGGCCGGCACCCGGCTCGGCTACCTCGCCGCCGACCCGGCCGTCATCGAGGCACTGCTCCTGGTGCGGCTGCCGTACCACCTGTCCACCGTCACCCAGGCGGTCGCCCGGGCCGCGATCGCGCACCGGGACGAGCCCCTGGCCACGGTCGGGGCGCTGCGGCGCAGCCGCGACGACCTGGTCGGCTGGCTGCGCGCCCGCGGGCTCGCCGTCGCCGACAGCGACGCCAACTTCGTCCTGTTCGGCGTCTTCGACGACCGCGACGCGGTCTGGCAGGGGCTGCTCGACCGGGGCGTGCTGATCCGCAACACCGGCCCTGCGGGCTGGCTCCGCGTCACCGTCGGCACCCCCGCGGAGAACGACGCCTTCAAGCAGGCCCTGACCGAGGAATGCGACCTATGACCTCCCCGCTTCCCAGCTCTACCGCCCCCGCCGGCCTCCCAGGAACCCCCGGACCCGGCAAACGCCGCGGCCGCGTGACCCGCGAGACCAAGGAGACCAAGCTGCTCGTCGAGATCGACCTCGACGGTCCCGGCCCGGTCGACGTGGAGACCGGCGTCCCCTTCTTCGACCACATGCTCAACCAGCTCGCCAAGCACGGCTGCCTGGCCCTCACCGCCCGGGCCGAGGGCGACACGCACATCGACGCGCACCACACGGTTGAGGACACCTCGATCGCGCTCGGCCAGGCCCTGCGGGAGGCGCTGGGGGACAAGGCCGGCATCCAGCGGTTCGGCGACGCCCTCGTCCCGCTCGACGAGACGCTGGTCCGCGCCGCCGTCGACCTGTCCGGCCGCCCGTACGTGGTCCACGCCGAGCCCGAGGGCATGTCCCCGGTCATCGGCAGCTACGACACCACGCTCACCAGGCACATCTGGGAGTCCCTGGCGCACTCGGCCGGCATCTGCCTGCACGTCCAGGTGCTCTACGGGCGCAACCCGCACCACATCGTCGAGGCCCAGTTCAAGGCCGTCGCCCGCGCCCTGCGCGCCGCGGCGGCCGCGGATCCGCGGTCCCCGGGCATTCCCTCCACCAAGGGCGTTCTCTAGTGCCACTCGCCAGCGGTCGTCGGTGTGAGTCCGCGGCGGAGCCGCGAGGAGGCTGGCGCTGTGGCCCCCGGCGCTAGCGCGGTCTTGGCGGTGTGGCGCGCTGCGCCGGTAGGTCCGGTGCGGTGTGCCGCGGCGCCGTACCGGCGGGCCCGCGGGGCAGCGGATGAACGGCCGGAGCTTCCGGCGGGGGACGCCGGCGCGGGCAGAAACGGAGGCGACGGCGTGAAACACGGACCCGTTCGGCTTGACCTTGGACCCCGGCCGCCGGACACCCGTGGCCCGCGGGATGAGCGCGGCCGGCGGCCACGGTGAGCCGCCGCGTCGTGGTCCTCGACTACGGGTCGGGGAACCTGCGCTCCGCCGAGCGGGCCCTGGCCCGGGTCGGCGCGGACGTGACGGTGACCGCCGACCTGAACGCCGCCGCCGGGTGCGACGGCCTGGTGGTTCCCGGCGTCGGCGCGTTCGCCGCCTGCATGGCCGGGCTGCTCGGCATCGGCGGCGAGAAGGTGATCGCGAGCCGCGTCGCGGCCGGCCGCCCGGTCCTCGGCATCTGCGTCGGCATGCAGATCCTCTTCTCGGCCGGGGTGGAGTTCGGCGCCCGCACCGAGGGCTGCGGCGTGTTTCCCGGCACGGTCGAGCGCCTCGACGCCCCGGTCCTGCCGCACATGGGCTGGAACACGGTCGCCCCGCCGGCCGGCTCGGCGCTGTTCGCCGGGATCGCCGAGGGGACGCGTTTCTACTTCGTCCACTCGTTCGCGCTGCGGATGCGGGACGCGGGCCCGCTGCTCGACGGCGGCGCGAAAATCACCATCACCGAGCACGGCGAGCCGTTCGCGGCGGCGGTCGAGCGCGGCGTGGTGTCGGCGACCCAGTTCCACCCGGAGAAGTCCGGCG
>DAHWEX010000182.1 GCA_027326205.1 Actinomycetota bacterium | reverse complement strand
ATTCACGGCGATCTTCGCCAACTCCGCGCTGACCGGGGCGTCGGCGCGGGCGAGGAGTCCTGCTGCTGGTGATAGTGGATCGTTACGAGGCCCCCGCGCCTCCTAACGATCCACTATCAGGCGGACGCTGAATAACCCTCTCAATTAAATACGTGCCACACGGATTTTCTTTACATCGGGCCAAAAGTTTTCAGGCCGCAAAAAGTTTACCTGATAAGCGGCATCGACCAAAGTATGAAATGTCGGGAATGTCGGGCGCTAGCGCCCGACATTCCCGACATTCCCGATCGCGATCGTGCGGGCGGTCCCGGTCCCGGTCTGAGGTGCTGAGGTGGGACCGCTCTCGTGCCGCCTGGCCGCCTGGCCGGCTGGTCAAGCGATGCGGATGCGGTTCTGACGGGCGGGAAGCGTCCCTTAGGACGCGGCGAGGATGTCGATCACGAAGACCAGGGTGTCGGTGCCGTTGATGCCGGCCGAGGGGGAACCCGGCTTGCCGTAGCCGTCGGCCGGGGGGATGACCAGCAGGACCCGGCTGCCGACGGTCTGGCCGACCAGCCCGGTGTCCCAGCCGGGGATGACCTGGCCCTCGCCGATCACCGTGGTGAACGGCTGGTTGGCGGTCGACCACGACGACTGGAAGGACTTGCCGGTCCGCCAGATGTACCCGTTGTACTGGACGGCGATGTCGTCGCCCTTCTTCAAGGTCGCGCCCGTGCCCTTGATGAGGGTCTTGACCTGGAGATTTGTCGGCGGCTTGGCCGACGTGTTGATCTTGATGGTCGGGCCGGCCGTGCTGCTGGCCGGCGGGACCACGGTCGGCAGCGAGCCGCCGCCGCTGCTCGTCTGGGTGCCGGACACGCTGCCGGTGCCGAACGTCGAGATCATGTCGACGACGAACACCAGCGTGTCCTTGGCGCCGATGCCCTGCGTCGAGTTGCCCGTGCTGCCGAACGCGTCAGCGGGCGGGATCACCGCGAGCACCCGGCTGCCGAGCTTCTTCCCGATGAGCGCCGTCTCCAGGCCGGGGAGCAACTGGCCGACGAACAGCGACGGGGTCCCCTGGGTGTAGGAGGAGCCGAGCAGCTTGCTGGTCTTGCCGGACCAGTCGTAGGCGACGTAGTTGCCGATCATGCCTTCCGAGGAGGTCAGGGTGGCTCCGGTGCCCTGGATGAGCGTCTTGGTGAGGAGCGTTCCGCTTCCCGTCACCTTCGGGATGGTCACCGTCGGCGCCTTGTTGAAGCCGCCGCTCACCGTGACCGACGTATACGTGTCGGACGCGGCCGCCGCGGACGACGCGGGCGATGACGAGGAACCGCAGCCGGCTAGGGCCACGGAGGCAAGCAACGGTATGAAGACAAACGCGGCTGCGCGTCGCATGAGAACCTCTCGGGTCTGGCTGGGTGACGGGGGAGAGTCCCAGGTCCGACACCGGTTTCTATGTCTCTGGTAAAGCCTACTCAGGGTACCGGCGCCTGCGGCCGGTCACGTGCATAGCCCCCAGGTCATGAGCAAACGCTCAGCTTCGCCCGCCTTGTGCGCTACGTTCCGCCGCCCGCGAAGGCAGAACGACGGCAGCGGCACATT
Organism: Actinomycetota bacterium; assembly: GCA_027326205.1. Classification (GTDB taxonomy): domain Bacteria; phylum Actinomycetota; class Actinomycetes; order Streptosporangiales; family Streptosporangiaceae; genus Trebonia. The sequence goes on along the minus strand of DAHWEX010000182.1, from coordinate 3,945 downwards.
TATTACACCCGGTGGCCGCTACGCCGGCGGCCGGCGGCGCCTGCCGCCGGCCGGAGCAGCCCGTTCCGCGGACTCCAGGACTCCAGGACGAAGGTCGCCGCGGCCCGGGCCGGGTCGTGCCAGGCGGGCCTGGACCGGGACGTCCACCGGATGAGCTAGACCCGCCTGGGCCAGTACGATACAACCTGCTGGAGTTCGCCGTGCTCGCGGCGTTCGTCGTCGCCGGCTTCGCGGCCTTCCGGCCCACCACGGCCCGGGTCTCGCCGCGCCCGGCCCCGCTACATGCCGGCGATCAGCTTCTCTACCCTCTCGTCCACCGAACGGAACGGGTCCTTGCACAGCACGGTCCGCTGGGCCTGGTCGTTGAGCTTCAGGTGGACCCAGTCGACCGTGAAGTCGCGCCGCTTGTCCTGAGCCCGGCGGATGAACTCACCGCGCAGCTTGGCCCTGGTCGTCTGCGGCGGGATGGACTTGGCCTCGAAGATCTTCAGGTCCGTCGTCACCCGGTCGACGGCGCCGTTCTTCTGCAGCAGGTAGTACAGGCCCCGGCCGCGGTGCACGTCGTGGTACGCCAGGTCGAGCTGGGCGACGCGCGGCGCGGACAGCGGCAGGTCGTGCTTGGCCCGGTAGCGCTCGATCAGCTGGTACTTGGTGACCCAGTCGATCTCGCGGGCGATCCGGTCCAGGTCGCCGTCCTCGATCGCGGACAACGTCCGCTCCCACAGCTCAAGCACCCGCTTGCTGATCGGGTCGAGGCCGTTCTTGTCGGTGAACTCCTTGGCCCGGTTCAGGTACTCGTACTGGATCTCGAGCGCGGACATCTCCCGGCCGTTGGCGAGCCTGACCCGGGACCGGCCGGTCATGTCGTGGCTGACCTCGCGGATCGCCCGGATCGGGTTGTCCAGCGTCATGTCCCGCAGCACCACGCCGGCCTCCACCATCCGCAGCACCAGGTCGGTGGCGCCGACCTTGAGCAGCATCGTGGTCTCGGACATGTTGGAGTCGCCGACGATGACGTGCAGCCGCCGGAACCGCTCGGCGTCGGCGTGCGGCTCGTCGCGCGTGTTGATGATCGGCCGGGAGCGCGTGGTGGCGCTGGAGACGCCCTCCCAGATGTGCTCGGCGCGCTGGCTCACGCAGTAGACCGCGCCGCGCGGGGTCTGCAGCACCTTGCCGGCCCCGCAGATGATCTGCCTGGTCACCAGGAACGGAATGAGGATGTCGGCGAGCCTGCCGAACTCACCGTGCCTGCCGACGAGGTAGTTCTCGTGGCATCCGTAGGAGTTGCCCGCGGAGTCGGTGTTGTTCTTAAACAGGTAGATGTCGCCCGCGATGCCCTCTTCGCGCAGCCGCCGGTCGGCGTCGACCAGCAGTCCCTCGAGGATCCGCTCCCCCGCCTTGTCGTGGGCGACCAGGTCGACCACGTTGTCGCACTCGGGGGTGGCGTACTCCGGGTGGCTGCCCACGTCCAGGTACAGGCGGGCGCCATTGCGCAGGAAGACATTGCTGCTGCGGCCCCACGACACAACGCGGCGGAAGAGGTAGCGGGCCACCTCATCCGGCGACAGCCGCCGCTGTCCCCGGAAGGTGCACGTAACGCCGTACTCGTTCTCAAGCCCGAATATTCGCCTGTCCACAGCACTAGGCTACGTTCACTTGGGGCCGTAGGTCACTATGCCCCGCCGAAGCCGCAATACCGCCGGCATTCCGCGCGCGGCGGTTCCGGGCCGCCAGACTTCAAACCTCATTCAGATCGAGCCGTTTTCCATGGCCTGGGCGATCCAGGGGATCACCTCGTCCAGCATCTCGTCCAGCGAGGTCGTCGCCTCGAAGCCGAGCACGCGCCTGGCCTTCTCGGTCGCCGGGACGCGGCGCTGGACGTCGTACTCGAAGGGGTCGTCCGAGACGACCCGCAACGGCTCGCCTGGCCCCTTGACCTTGCGCCAGATCGTCTCGGCCAGCTCGAGCACGGTCGTCGAGGCGGCGGTGGACAGGTTGAAGTCGTCGTTCAGCGCCGCCGGGTGCGACATCGCCGTGACGATGCCGCGCGCGAGGTCGCCGCCGTAGGTGTAGTGCCGCACCTGCTCCCCGGTTCCCAGGATGTGCAGCGGGTCCTGCCCCTTGAGGACCTTCTGCACCAGGTCGGGGACCACGTGGCTCATCGCGAGCTTCACGTTGCCCGACATGATCTCCTCGTCGCCCAGCGCGCGGGACTCGCCGATCCCGACGCAGTTGAACGGCCGGACGATCGTGTACGGAAGCTGGTACTGGTCCCAGGCGGCCCGGGCGAAGTACTCAACGGCCAGCTTCTGGAACCCGTAGGACGACAGCGGCGGCGGGACCTCGCGCTCCTGGCCCTCGAACGACGGCCATTCCGGCGTCGACTCGAAGACCATCGAGGACGACAGGTAGGTGACCTTCCGCAGTGTCCCCTCCTTGTGCGCCCGGATCGCCGCGTCGCAGGACGAGGCGATGATCCGCTCGTTGTTCGCGAGCAGGTCGTAGGCGTAGGTGTGGAAGTAGGAGATGCCGCCGATCATCGCGGCGCCCGCGATGAAGTGCTCGCAGTCCGCCAGCAGGCCGGACATCAGCTCGGTGTCGCGGCAGTCGCCCTCGACGAGCCGGTAGCGGGGGTGGCTGTCGTAGGACTTGGCCACCTTCCCGTACTTGGAGAAGTTGTCGACGCCGACGACCGAGTAGCCCTGAGCCAGCAGTTCCTCAACGACATAGCCGCCGATGAAGCCGGCGGACCCGCTGACAAGAACCTTCATCGAGTAATCGTTCCCTTTCTGTATGCTCGCACCTGCTCGGCCGTGAGCTTGCCGCCGAACGCGAACCAGTACCACCGAAGGTACACAGGGATCCACGCGGCGAGCTTGAAGTTCGACATCCCCACCTGCCGGTCCAGCCAGATCGTGGGGATTTCCGCCACCGGCAGCCGCATCCGCCGCGCCTTGGCGGTGAGCTCGATGCCGATCTCGAAGCCGTCGCGCGAGTCGATGCCGGCCTTCCGCACGAAGTCCGTCGAGTACGCCTTGAACGAGTTCGTGGCGTCCCTGGTGCCGATGCGCGCGAGCAGGCTGAGCGACCGGCCCGCCGCCTTGGACATGGCCCCCTTCAGCAGCGGCCCGCCGACCTGCTGGCCGCCCGGCATGTAGCGCGAGGCGGCGGCGACCGCGACGCCCCGGTCCACGAGCCGGGCCAGGTCGTCGATCTGCCGGGGGTCGTCGCAGCCGTCGGCCATCGTCACCACGGCGACCGGCGCGGCGGCCGCGTCGATGCCGTACCTGATCGCGTTGGCCGGGCCGCGCCCGTAGGTGTTGACCAGGCAGCGCAGCCGGGGCTCCTTCTCCGCGTACGCCGTCAGGACGGGCACGGTGGGATCCCCGGGGAAGTCGACGACGACGAGCACTTCACACTGAAGCCGGACCGACTCGAAGATCCGGTCAAGGACCGGAGTGATGTGCTCGCCCTCCTGGTAGGCGGGGATTACCACGGAGACCCGCGGCGCTTGCGTCATACGCGAACTCCCGCGCCGAGGACGTTCCAGATGTCGGCGACCGGCTTGTCGATCATCAGTCCACGGTACTCCGGGTGCGGCGCGGCGATGATCAGCAGGTCCGACCGGGCGATGACCTCACCCTGCGGCAGCAGGGCGCCGTCGGCCTTCACGTACGGGTCGGCGCACAGCACGGCGTCGGCCTTGAACTCCAGGACGCGCTTGAGCTTGTAGGACAGGCTGGACCTGATGTCGTCCGAGCCGCCCTTGAACGCCATCCCGAGGATGCCGACGGTCATCGCGGACAGGTCGTGCTTCTGCTCGAGCCGGTGCACCAGGTACAGCGGCAGGCCCTCGTTGATCGTCATCGCCGTGTGGCCGAGCGCGAAGTTGTTGTTGTTGTAGGCGGCGAGCTGCATGGTGTCCTTGAACAGGCACGGGCCGGC
>DAHWEX010000485.1 GCA_027326205.1 Actinomycetota bacterium | reverse complement strand
GCCGCGGGCGGCGGCGTGGGCCGCCGCGGCGCCGCCGCTGGCCGCCGTGGCGCCGCCGGCGCCGGGACCCGGGCAGCCCGCTCACGCCAAGCCCGCCGAAGCCGGCGTCGGCGTCGGCGTCATGCTGCTGGAGCAGGACCGGGACAACGCGTACTGCGTGGCGTTCAGCCCGGACGGCCTGCTGCTCGCCTCGGGCGGCTGGGGCCGCCCGGTCCGGCTCCGCGACGTGGCCAACGACGGCGGCCTGGTCCGCGAACTGCGGGCCGCGGGGCCGTCCGTCTACGACCTGGCGTTCAGCCCGGACGGGTCGCTCCTCGCGACGGGCGGCAGGGACGGTACGGTCGCACTCTGCGAGGTGGGCACCGGCAAGAAGGGCCGGACCCGCAAGCCCGGCGGCGCGGCGGTCCGCGCGGTGGCGTTCGCCCCCCAGGGAGGCCTGCTCCTGTCCGCTCACGAGGACGGCATCGCCCGCCTCTGGGACGTCCCCGCGCTCACCCGGCTCCGCGAGCTGCGGGCCGACGGCGAAACGATCTTCGGCGCGGCGTTCAGCCCGGACGGCACGCTGATCGCCGCCGCGTGCTCGGACGGCGCGGTCCGCTTCTGGAGCACCGTCGAGGGCGGCGATCCGTTTACCGTTCTGCGCCGGCACACCGGCTGGGCGACCGGGGTCGCCTTCACCCCGGACGGGACGCGGCTGGCCTCGTCCGGCGCCGACGGCACGGTGCGGCTGCACGACGCGCTGACCGGCGAGGTGAGCTCCGTGCTGCGCGCGGGGGACGGCATCGTCAACGCCATCGCGCTGAGCCCGGACGGCGCGCTGATCGCCGGCGCGTACGAGACCGGCGCGCTGACGATCTGGGAGACGCTGACCGGCCACCAGGAAACCCTGACCGGGCACGCGGGTCACGTCAACGACGTGGCGTTCAGCCCGCACGGCCGTGCCCTGGCCTCGGCGGGCAAGGACGGCACTGTCCGCCTCTGGCGCTAAATTTAGGCCATGACGTTTGACGCAACTCCGCATGTGGCGGTGATCGGCGGCGGGATCGCCGGCCTCGCCGCGGCCTTCTTCCTCGCCGCCGCACCGGTCCGGGTCACGGTGCTCGAGGGCTCGCCCCGGCTGGGCGGGAAGCTCCAGACGTCGGACATCGCCGGGGTGTCCGTGGACGAAGGGGCCGAGGCGCTCCTCGCGCGGCGCCCGGAAGGCGTCGCGCTGATCGAGGCGGCAGGCCTCGGCGGGGACCTGGTGCCGGCCGGCGTGACCTCCTCGGCCATCTACACCAGGGGCGGGCTGCGGCCGCTGCCCCGCAGGCAGTTCATGGGCGTACCCGCCGACCTGGACGAGCTGGCCGCCACCGGGGTCATCTCCGCGGCGGGCGTCGCCCGGGCCAGGGGCGAGGCGGCCTCCCCGGCCGCGGCCGGGGACGTGTCGGTCACCGAGTACGTCGGCTCGCGGCTCGGCGTCGAGATTGTCGACCGGCTCGTCGACCCGCTGCTCGGCGGGGTGTACGCGGGCCGGTCCGAGGACCTGTCGTTCCAGGCGACGCTGGCCCCGCTGGCCGCGGCGGCGCGCGAGCACGCGACGCTGACCGAAGCGGTGTCGTCGCTGCTCCCGCCGCCACCGCCCCCGGCCGGTGGCGCCCCGGCGCAGGCGGCCCCCGTCTTCGTCTCGCTGGCGACCGGGATCGGCGCGCTCCCCGAGGCGGTGGCCAAGGCCTCCGGCGCGGACATCCGGGTCAACGCGACGGTCCGCGAGCTCAACCGCACCGCGGCCGGCTGGCGGCTCACCATCGGCTCCGCCGCCGACCCCGAGTTCCTCGACGCCGACGCCGTGATCCTCGCCACGCCGGCCGCCCCGGCGGCGCGGCTCCTGGCGGCGTCGGCCGCCGATGCCGCGGCCCAGCTGCGGCAGATCCCCTACGCGTCCATGGCGATCGTGACGCTGGCCTTCCGCGCCGCGGACTTCCCGGCGCAGCAGCGCAGCGGCTACCTCGTCCCCGCCGTGGACGGCCGCGCGGTGAAGGCCGCCACGTTCTCGACGGTCAAGTGGCCGCACCTGGCCGCGCGGGCCGCCGCTGACCGGCCGGTGCAGGTGGTCCGCTGCTCCGTCGGCCGCAGCGGCGACGTCGCGGTCCTGCAGCGCGACGACGCGGACCTGGCCGCCCTGGCGGAGGCCGAGCTCGCCGAAACGACCGGCATCACCGCCGGCAGCGTCGCGCAGCGCGTCACCCGCTGGGGCGGCGGCCTGCCCCAGTACAACGTCGGCCACCTGGACCGGGTCGCCGCCATCCGCGCCGCGGTCGCCGCCCAGCCGGGCCTGGCCGTCGCCGGCGCGGCCTACGACGGCATCGGCATCCCCGCCTGCATCGCCACCGCGAAGACCGCCGCCGCCCAGGTAACCGCCCACCTCACCGCCCGCCGCGGCTAAGTCCGGACCCTTCCTGCCGAACGGTCCCTTGTTTCACGCCCGCGCACCGCTGGGCCGCCACCGCGGCAAAGCCAGCAAAGCCAGTGCGCCCACGCCGCCGGCCCTGTTAAGGCGGCCTCTCTTCCGGCGCCCTGCCCTGAGTCCGGATAACAGCAACAGGCGTCCCGCGAATGGCGGGAGGGGCGGGCACTGATCCCTGATAACAGCAACAGGCGCGGAGCGAGCGTCCGTCCGGTGTTACTAAGCTTTTGGGCATGACTGAGACGGCAGCCGACAAAGAAGCGCAGCAGCGGCTCAAGGCACGGGAGCTCAACGAGCTCATCCGGTACACGATGTGGGCCGTGTTCACGGTGACCGACCGGGACTTCGCCAGGGACGAGGCCGCGGCCGAACTGACCGACGTGCTCGACCAGGCCAACGGCAAGGGCATCGTCAACCGCGGCCTGTACGACCTGCAGGGGATGCGGGCCGACGCCGACTTCATGCTCTGGTGGGTCGCGCCGACCGCGGACGAACTGCAGGAGATGTACGTCAACTTCCGGCGCACCAAGCTCGGCTACGCGTCCGAGCCCGTGTGGTCCGCCATGGCGCTGCACCGCCCGGCCGAGTTCAACAAGAGCCACGTGCCCGCGTTCCTCGCCGGGGAGGAGCCGAAGGACTACGTGTGCGTCTACCCCTTCGTCCGCTCGTACGAGTGGTACCTGCTGGAAGACGCGGACCGGCGCAAGATGCTCGCCGAGCACGGCATGATGGCGCGCGAGTACCCGGACGTGCGGGCCAACACGGTGAGCAGCTTCGCGCTGAACGACTACGAGTGGATGCTCGCCTTCGAGGCCGACGAACTGCACCGGATCGTCGACCTCATGCGGCACCTGCGCGGCGCGGAGGCGCGGCGGCACACGCGGGTCGAGATCCCGTTCTACACCGGCCGCCGCAAGCCCGTCGCCGACCTGGTCTCCTCGCTCGCCTGAGCCCGCGGGCGCGCTACGCGGTGCCCGCGTCGTCGGTTGGCCGTCGCCGTCGCCGGGTGACCCGCCGGCGGCCCCACCAGGCGAGGCCGCCGGCCACGGCGATGACCGCCGCGAACGGGGCGACGGCCCCGGTCACGGTGAGCAGCCAGCTGACGGTGAGGTGCAGCGCGTGCCAGCCGCCGGCGATCGCCCGCGAGAAGCCGGGCGGCGGTGCTGCCTTCGCCGCGGGCTTGGCGGCGGCGTGCGGGCCGAAGAGGGTGAGCGTCACCGTCGCGTACGCGGTCTCGTGGTCGAGCGCGTTCTGCTGCGCCAGCATCGACTCCAGGTCGGATTCCTCGGAGTTGATCTGGTTCTGCACGCTCAGCAGGTCCCCGACGCTTCCGGCGTGCGCGAGCAGGGAACGCAGCTGGGCGATCGCCGCCCGGTCCGAGGTTACCCGGCTGCCGGTGTCGGCGACCTGCTGGGTGACGTCCTGCGCCTGCTGGGCCAGGGAGAGCTGGGTGCCGAGCCCGCCGCCGGACAGCGCCGCCAGGGTGGCGGCGTACGCGGCCGCCGGGATCTTGAACGTCACGGTCGCGGTGGCCTGGCTCGGCTTGCCGTTCCCGGCCGAGGCGTTCTCGCCGGACACGTAGCCGCCGGCGGCCGAGACGATCGACGTCGCGCGGCTGACCGCCGCCGCGACGTTCGCCGCGCGGACGGACAGCTGCGCCGTGTAGATGAGCTGCGGGCTGACGGCGGCGTACCTGACGGCGGACGGCGCCGTCCCCGACGAGGAGACGCCGCCGGCCGCCCCGGCCGAGGCGGCGGGGGCCGGCGCCGCGGCGCCGAGCGCCGCGGAACCCGCGGCCGAGGAGGAACTCTCCGGCGCGGAGGAACTCGCGCTGCCGGAACAGCCGGACACCGCCACGGCGGCGATAAGGAGAAGGGAAGGAACCGCCGCCGCGCCAAGCAGGCGGCCACGCGTGTTGACCATGTCCCTTGGACGCGGCCGCGGCCGCCGCCGGTTGCGCGGTCAGGTCACGATTCGGCCGCGGCACGGATAAAGCGCCCGCCCGGGTAGGCCAGACTTGAGGCATGCCCGACGATCTGCCCGTCAACAACTGGCTGGTGATCCCGGCCGGCGAACTCCGGGAGCGGTTCTCCCGGTCGTCGGGCCCCGGCGGTCAGTCGGTGAACACCACCGACAGCCGCGCGGAGCTGTCCTTCGACATCGCCCGCTCCCCGTCCCTGCCGCAGCGGGAGAAGGCCCGGGCCCTGGCCC
>DAHWEX010000484.1 GCA_027326205.1 Actinomycetota bacterium | reverse complement strand
ACCGTCGTCATGACCGCCGTGATGACCTCGCCGTCGGCGGCGTGTGCGAACTCGTGGTTGCCCTTGGCGATGTCCTCGAAGACGACGACGACCTCGGTGCCGGCCGACAGTCTCCGCAGCACGTCGGATCGGATTCCGCGCAGCCAAGCGGCGGTCTCCAGCGCCACCAGCCAGTCGCCGGACCGGACGTGGGATCGGGATTAATCACGGGGGTGTAGTTTGCTGTCACCTGAGCGCAGTCCGCGCCTGTTGTCACGAACGGCTTCGGGTTGCCGTCCGCGCCTTCCTCCATGGCGCCGCTTTCGTAGGTGCTTGCGAACGGGTACTCGGCGCAGGAGTCCGTGTCGTTGTAGGGGGCCAGGTTTGCGGCTTGGCTTGAGGTCGCCCCGGGGATGGCTTTCACCGCACGGGCGAACCGGGCGTTTCTCGGGCGCGCCTCGTTCTTCGGCCCGCTGCCGCTGCTGCCGCCGGGGATCGTCGACGCCCGCGTCTGGCGGCCCGGCGGAGCGGATGCCCCCGCGCCGGCCCCTCGTGACGGCTGGATGATCGTCGGCGTCGCCCGCGTCGGCTAGTGCCGCGCCCGGACGTCCAGGGTGACCGGACGGCGATAACCGAGGAAACCGCCGCGACCGCCGCGGACGTTGCCAATCGGCCAGGTAGCTCCGGCCGTCGGTGACGTCCTCGCGGGCGCGTCGAGGTCGAAAGGCCCGGCGCGGCACTGGGCGCCGCCGGTGGTCGCTGGTCGGTGACCCGGGGAGAAGTCAGAAGAGCGTCGGCGGGCCGACGGCGAGTGGTTCCGGGAGCGGCGCGAGGTCGGGGACCTTGGCCCGGACCTCCTCGTGGAAGCGGCGGGCCAGGTCGAGGGACTCGACGTTGTCGGGAGTGTGGATGAACACCGTGGGCGAGCGGCCCTCGTGCAGCCAGCCGGCGACGGTTTCCAGCCACGGCTGCCAGCCCGCGACGGTGCGGGCCGGGTCGTCGCGGCCGATGTAGCGGACGATCGGGGCAGCGGTGAGGGCCCGCGCGCGGCGGGGCAGGCGCGGCTTCTTGGTCCAGGCCTCCCGCTCCGCCGCGCTGCGCGGCGACTGGGCGAACAGGACCGTGGTGTCGAACGGGACCCACTCCGCGCCGGCGTCGTCAAGGACGCGCTCCAGTTGCCGCTCCGCGCGCGGGTCTTCGAAGAACGCCCGGTCGCGCACCTCGACGCAGTAGCGGTACCGGCGCGGCAGGCCGCGCAGCAGCCCGCCAAGCAGGTCGAGGTCCCCCGGGCCGAAGGACGGCGGCAGTTGCACCCAGAGCGCGTGCGCGCGCGGCCTGAGCGGCTCGATCGCGGTCAGGAACGCGCGCAGCGGCTCGCCGGGATCGGCAAGCCGGCGCTCGTGGGTGACCGCGCGCGGCAGCTTGAGGACGAACCGGAAGCCGGGAGCGGTTTGCCCGGCCCACGATTTCACGGTCTCCAGGGTCGGCGTCGCGTAGAAGGTCGTGTTGCCCTCGACGGCGGTGCACCAGGTCGCGTACGCGCTCAGCCGGTCGCGCGGGGACAGCGAACGGGGCAGGTAACGGCCCTGCCAGGGCACGTACGTCCACATCGCGCAGCCGACATGGAGTTCCATACCGCGAGGCTACCGCGAGTTCAGGCGGTCACGGCCCGCTCATTCCCGGTCCGGCAGCCGGGCTACGTCGGAGACCGGGCCGAGGTGGGCGAGTTTGTCGGGGTTGACCACCGAGCGGACCGCCTGCACCAGGCCGTCGGCGATGTCGAGCTCGAGCACGCTGATGACGCGCCCGCCTGCGTCGTAGGCCACCGCGCCCGGCTGCCCGTTGACCCAGGCCAGCCGGAGCGAGGCGTTGAGGAACTTGCCGCGGCGGAACAGGCCGTCGAGGAACCGCTGCACCCGCTCCCGCCCGTGCAGGGGCTTGCCGATCGCCTGCGCCTTGCCGCCGCCATCCGCGTGGAAGACCACGTCGGGGGCGAGCAGCGCGAGCAGCGCGTCCAGGTCGCCGCCCTCGGCGGCGGCGAAGAACCTGCGGGCGAGCTCCCCGCCTTCCGCCCGCCGGGCGGGGGCGGGCATGGCGCCGCGGGCCTGCCCGGTGACGTGCCTGCGGGCCCGGGCGAAGATCTGCCGGCAGTTCACCTCGCTCTTGCCGGTGATGCGCGCGACGGCCGGGTAGTCGTATCCGAACACCTCGCGCAGCATGAACACCGCCCGTTCCACCGGGGAGAGCGCCTCGAGCAGCACGAGGAACGCCATCGACAGCGAATCCGCCAACTCGGCGTGCTCGGCGGGCCCTGGCCGGTCGGCTGGCACGACGACCGGCTCGGGCAGCCAGTCCCCCACGTACGTCTCCCGGCGCACCCGCGCCGAGTTCAGGTAGCTGATGCCGAGCCGGGTGACCGACGTCGTCAGGTAGGCCTTCGGGCTGTCGATCACGGTCCCCGCCTGGCGTGCCTTGGTCATGCCGAGGAACGCGTCCTGCACGAGGTCCTCGGCGTCCCCCACCGACCCGGTCATCCCGTAGGCGATGGAGAACAGCAGCGGCCGGTAGCCGGCCTCCCCCGTCACATCCGCCTCCGGCTCACCCGGCGACCCAGGCACGGAACCCCTCCTTCCAGAACGGCGCGACCTTGCCGGGTGTCCTGGTCGTAGCGGTCACCTCGTGTCCCGCCTCGATCAGCATGCGCACCAGGCGCCGCCCCACGGCCCCGGTAGCTCCCGTGGCGAGCACTCGCATGATCTGTCCCTCCGCGTAAGGCTTTCCCTCACAGACGAGGCACCACCCGGGTTTGTGACACCGATTAACGCTGGAAGGCGGCGGGCGGGGTCCGGCGGCGAGGGTCTCGGTGTACTTGGTGAGGTAGACGCCGGGCCGGTAGGCGAGCGCGGCGTGGTCGACGGGCGCGCCGAACATGCCGGCCAGCGCCTGGCCGACCAGGTCGGCGCCGGCCTCATGGTCTTTGGCGGTGCTTCGTGATCGCGCCGTGCTGACGACCCGGCCCTCATTACGATGCACGAGTGGGCGGCGGAAAACGGGCCGGCCCGCCTCGGCGGCACCGGATGCGCAAGGCGGCCCGGCGGGAATCGGCGACAGCGTGGCTGGCGTCCGGCGCGCAGGTCACGGTCAAGACATACGCGAAACGGTACGGGGTCGACCGCTATGCCGCGCGCGAGGACCTGGAGGCGATCGGGTTCGTGTTCGCGCCCGGCGACACGCGATGGTCCGTACGCCCGGAACCGGTCCCACGCGTGGCCAGGGCTGACGTGGACACCGGGCAGGACCCCCAGGTGTGCCGGGTCGGCGACCGGCTCATGTTCGTTGCGGGGTACACGCCCGGCGGCGCACCGTACGGCTGTTACGCGGACGAGCTGGAAGACCCCTTCTGACCTGACAGGGGAGGCCGAGTTCCTTACTGGTAGTAACTCACCGGCTCCCGGGCTGGCCAGGTGGTAGACCACGTGCGGCTTGAGGGGGCTGCCGTCGGGGATGCGGGGATGCTCGAAGCGCGCGGCCTCCGTCATGCCGATGCGGCGCATCACCACCTGGGACGGCGTGTTGAGCACAGCGGTCATGGACCATAGTTCCGGTAGGCCCGCCCCGGTGAAGGCCACGTCGCGGGCGGCGAGCGCCGCCTCGGTCGCATAGCCCCGGTGCCAGGCGTGCCTGGCCAGCCGCCAGCCGATCTCGGTGCCGCCGGCGCCCGGCACGTCCTGCTGCATCGGCGCGAGCCCGGTGAAGCCGATGAACTGCCCGGTCTCCCTGACCTCAAGCGCCCACAGCCCGTAGCCGCGCGCCTCGAACCGCGCCTCGATCCGGTCGACGAACGCGTCGCTCTCAGCCCTCGTCAGCGTCGACGGGAAGAACACCAGTGTCTGCGGGTCATAAGTTCGCTGGTTTCCAGTGGTCAGGGCGCACGGGATGCGCACCGGGACTGGCAACCCCGTTACGGAATTGAGACACTCGCTACCGCTAGGGTACGGTCGCTGGATCGGCAGGAGATTGACCTAGTCCAATGTCGCGGTGCGACGCTCCCAGGAAACCGCCAGGCATGGCCTGCTGCCTGTTCTAGGCGCCCGCGGCCGACTTCCTGGATATCCCTGACCGGCTGGACTGCCAGGTCAACGTTGCCGGGTTGAGCCCAAAGAGCGCCGCGGTTGCTGGCATTCTTAAGGGCTATGCCGACGAGAGAGCACAAGGTAACGCTACGGCTGACATTTCGCGATGGGGGCGAGACGGTCGTCGCG
>DAHWEX010000479.1 GCA_027326205.1 Actinomycetota bacterium | reverse complement strand
ACCGGCTGCTCGCCATCTACAAGAACACCCTGACCGGCGGTGCGCGCTAGCGGCTGCCGCGTGCCTGCCCTGCCCCGTATGGAGAGACGTCGGTCCCCGGAGACGGGCCGGAAGGCCCTGCCCCGCGGGGACAGCGGTGGCGCATCGTGGAAGGGCAGCCGGAGCCGGTCCCGCAGCCTGGAGCCGGAACAGGCCAGCCTGGAGCGGAAACGGGAACGAAAACAGGGAGACGACGATGGCTCGCAAGCGGAATGTGGTCCTGGCCGGCATCGCCGTGCTCGCCGCCGTGGGACTGGGATCCGGGATCGCGGCAGCGGTCAGCAACTCGTCCGGCCCGGCCCCGGCGGCCAGCACCGCCTACGCCGCGCCCGGCTATTGCTGGTACCGGGCCATGGTGACCGGCTACTCCGGAGCCGGAGCAGTCGGCGGCGGGGGCGGAGGCGGGATGATGGGCGGCACCTCGTCCTCGTCCGCCTACGGCTCCTACGGCTGGATGATGAGCCAGGCCGGGTACCAGTGGATGACCGGTAGCGGCACGACCACGCCCGGGTGGATGACAGGTTCCCTTCCCGCGGCCATGATGAGCAGTTCCGGGATGATGGGCGGCAGCACCGACCCGGGTCAGGTCATGGGCCGCCTGTTCGCCGGCGCCCCCGGCCCCCGGGTCAGCGCCGCTCAGGCGGCCGCCCTGGGCGGCCAGGTTCCGGCCGGCGCTCAGGTGAGCGAGGCCGCGAACACCGTCACCTTCACCGCTGCCACGGTCCGGCTGGCTATGGTCGCCGGTCCCGTCGGCGCGCCGGACGAGACGTTCCGCGTCGCCGGCCTGGTCAACCCGCGCGTCGTCGTCCCGGCTGGCGCCCGGGTGACCATCCAGCTGGTCAACGCCGGCCCCGACACCGCGCACGGCCTGGTAGTCACGGCGGCCGGCCCGGGTGCCTCGTGGATGCCGATGATGACCACCCGGCCCGCGTTCGCCGGGTCGGCCCTGTGGTTCCTCGGCAACCCGACCTCCGCCGGGATGCACACGGGCACCGTCACCTTCACCGCCACGACACCCGGCACCTACCACTACCTGTGCCCGGTCCCCGGCCACGCGCAGCAGGGCATGGCCGGCATCCTCACCGTCCGGTAAGGCCGCGCGCGGGTTAGCGGAAGCGCGCCTAGGGGCGCGGCCCTGGGGTTCCGCGCTCAGCCCGGACCTGGGCTGCGGCGCGACCGCCAGGAGCCGAGGATGTGGTCTGACATGGCCTGGGCCGCGCCGCCGGGGTCGCGGGCGGCGATGCGCTCGTAAATGGCCGCGTGTCCCGCATAGGAGACCGCGCAGTCGCGTGGCTGCGGCTGGCCGTTGTAGCGGTTGCTCGCCCGGGCCTCGCTGTGGATGGTGCCGACTACCGCGCGGGCGAGCCGGTTGCCCGACGCGCGCATCACGGCGTCGTGGAAGGCGACGTCGGTCAGGATGTACCGGGACGGCGAGACCACCTGCTCCGCGAGCTGATCGAGGAGCGCGGCGATCTCCGTGACGGCCGCGTCGCTCGCGGTCGTTGCCGCCTGCCGCGCCATCTGCGCTTCGAGCACCCGCCGCACGTCCACGATGTCGTCGAGAATCCGCAGCTCGCGGTCGTGCCGCACCGACGCGGCGAGCACCATCGGGTCGAGCAGGTTCCAGTCGTCGGCGGCCGCGACCGTGGTGCCCTGGCCCTGCCTGGCGTGCAGCAGGCCCTTTTCCTCCAGCACCTTGACGGCCTCGCGGATGACGGTCCGGCTCACGCCGAACGCCTCGCACAGCATGGGCTCGGTAGGCAGGGTCGACAGCTGCGGCAGCTGCCCGGAGACGATGCGGTCGAGCAGTTCGGTCACGACAACGGTGCCAAGCCGGGCCGGGCGCCTGGGGACGGCACCCAGCAGCGGTGGCCCAGCCTTGGATGGCTCAGTCACGTTGTGTTCCTGCCTCTTTCTTCCTGCCAGAGCATTATCGCGATGCCGCCCGGGCATTGACAACAACATAGATCATACGAGTAATGTACTCGTAATACGAATAACGTATGTGATTGTAGAGTGACCACAGAGGCATCCCTCGTATGACGAATGCCGTCAGCTATGCTCAAATCCAGTCGCCTTGCCCCATCGGCAGGCTTGACAGACGGGATCGCCAGTGACCGCAACCACGAGCGCCGATGGTTCCGCCGCGCTGCCCACGTGGCCGAAGCGGCCCGCCCGCCTCGGCGCGGCAGTGGTCGACCTGCTGCTGGACCGGATCGTCTCCGGCGAACTCGAACCGGGGTCGCTGCTGCCGAACGAGCCGGGGCTGTGCGAGGCGTTCGGCGTGAGCCGCACGGTGATCAGGGAAGCCGTGAAGATCCTCGAGCAAAAGGGCCTCGTCCACGTCAAGCAGGGACAGGGGACGCGGGTCGCCGCCGCCGGCGAGTGGAACCTGCTCGACCCGATGGTGCTCGAGGCGTCCGTCTCGCACGACAAGGACCTGCGGATTCTCGACGACATCGTGGACGTGCGGCGGGTGCTCGAGTCGCAGATGGCGCGCCAGGCGGCGGTGCGCGCCACCGAGGCCGACCGGGCCGAGATCAAGCGGCTGCTCGACCAGCTGACCGTCGAGGTGGTCATGCCGGAGCGGCACGTGCTGACCGACCTGGAGTTCCACGACGCGATCATGCGGGCCTCGGGCAACCGGCTGGGCCGGGCGGTCGTGCGGACGATCCACTCCGAAGCGCGGGCGAGCGACCGCTACACGGGCTTTCCGCAGCGCGGCGACTGCGAGGCGGCCAACGTCGGCCACGTGCGCATCTACGAGTGCCTCCGCGCCGCGGACTCCGACGGCGCGGCCGAGGCGATGTCGGAGCACATCCTGACCTCCTGGCTCGCCCGCAGGCGCGTACCGGGAGAGTAGCCCGCGTCTGGCAGACCATGCCGTTCCCCCTCGGCGGCCGCCCAGGGGGCCTCCGGCGTCCCTCCAGCGTCCCTCCGGCGTCCCGTCGGCGGGCGCTGAGCGGCGCGTTTGCCGAGATCGGCGTGCGATGCCGCAGTGTCGATATCGTGATCTCGCCCTATTGCTAAGACATCATATGTGTGATGTCATTCGTGCCAAGTGGTCAACCACTGTTGATCCCGAAGCAGCAATGACAGCTGGAACGAAGGAGGCAGCATGGAGCGAAGAAGCCGTGTCTGTCGCATGGTGAACGCCTTCCGGAGCCGCCGGGCCATGCGGCGGGCGACGGTGGGGGTCATGGCCGCGGGGCTGCTCGCGGTCGCGGCATGTAGCGGGGGACAGTCGGTCGGCGGGGCGAGTGCGACCTCGGGCAGCAACAGCCCGTACGGGTTCACGACCGCGAAGCAGAACTCGAGTGCGGCGCTCACGGTCTGGGTTGACTCCACCCGGCTGCCGTTCGCGCAGGCCTATCAGAAGGCCCATCCGAACGTGAAGCTCAACATCGTCACCTACGACGGCGATGCGAACGGGTCCAACACGTTCAAGACCAAGATGTCGCTGTACGACCGGGCCGGCTCCGGCTGGCCGGACGTGACCTTCACGGCCGACGACAACGCGGCCTCCTGGGGATCACTGCAGGGGACCGGTGCCCTGGCCCCGCTGAACAAGGGGCTGGCGCCGCCCTCGTTCCTCAACGGCTTCGCGACCGGCTCGCTCGGCGTCTGCACGGTCAACGGCGTGACCTACTGCGTGCGCAGCGACCTGGCGCAGGTCGTGCTCTGGTACAACAAGACGCTCATGCAGAAGTTCGGCTACACCGTGCCGACGACGTGGGAGCAGTACGAGCAACTCGCGGACAAGGTCGCCGTGCAGCACCCCGGGTACATCGTCGGGACCGCGGGCGACGCCTGGACCCCCGAGATCTACATGTGGGCATCGCAGTGCCCGGCCAACGACATCACCGGCGCCAAGTCCCTCACGGTGAACACGTCGAACCCGAACTGCCTGAAGATGGCCAAGCTGCTGGACAACACGATCGCTAACAAGACGATGTCCACGCTGTCGCTGTTCGGGCCGGACTTCTCCAAGGCCGAGGCCAACGGCGAAGGCGGGAAGGTGCTCATGCTGCCGGGGCCGGCCTGGTACGGCGGCAGCGTGCTGCAGGGCACGCTGAAGGCGCCGAAGGGCGAGTTCGCCGTCGCGGCACCGCTGCACTGGGCGGGCCAGCCGGAAGTCACCGGCGACGTCGGCGGCGGCGCGTGGTGGATCTCCTCGCACAGCGCCAACCTGAAGGCGGCGGAGAACTTCATCCAGTGGGTCACCTCCACCGACTCCTACGACGGCACGCTCAACCCCGGTTACCCGGCTTACGTGCCCGCGGCGGAAAAGTGGGCCCAGGCCACCCAGGCCACCGGCTACTACGCGGGCAACATCGTCGCGCCGATCGAGCAGGCGGCTAGCGACGTCTGGACCGGCTGGGGCTCGGGCGCCTTCAGCCAGGAAGCCGTCTGGGCCAAGGTCGTCCTGTCCGGAATGGCGCAGGGGAAGACCATCGAGTCCCTCCTCCCCGCCTGGCAGACCGAGATCCAGAACGAAGCCCAGGTTCTCGGCTACACGGTTACCACCCAGTGAGCCATGCGATGACGCCCGCGCGCACGCCCGCCCGCCCGGAACTTCCGGGCGGGCGGGCCGCCGCCGTGAGCCGGCCCCGCCGCGCTTCCCGGTGGCTGCGGCCCGGGCACCTCTTCGTGCTGCCCTACGTCGTGCTGCTGGCCTTCTTCGGCATCATCCCCGTCGCCTACTCCGTCTACCTGGCGCTCACCAACGCGTCGGGCGGGTTCGCGGGCTTCGGCAACTTCACCAGGACGGCCCGTGACTACCGGTTCGCGCCGGCCGTCGAGCACGTCGCGACGTACCTCGTCATCTGGCTGCTGGCGCTCGCCGTGTTCGTCGTGCTGCTCGCCCTGGTAGTGCACCGGCTGACCTCGAACCGGGCCAGGGTGTTCATCAGGTTCGCCTACTACATCCCCGGTGCCCTGGCGGGCGCGGCCAGCGTGCTGCTGTGGCTGTTCGTGCTCGACCCGACGGTCAGCCCGGTGTCCGCGCTGCTGCGCTGGACCGGTAACGACCAGTTCACCCAGGTCATCAACACCGGCCACCTGCCCGTCCTGTTCGCCGTCATCGCGTTCTGGACCGGCGCCGGCGGCTGGATCCTGGTCTTGTACGGCGCGCTCAACACCATCCCGGCCGACATGCTCGAGGCGGCCAGGGTGGACGGCGCGGGCCCGGTCCGCACCGCGCTCCGCATCCAGTTGCCGATGATCCGCAAGTGGGTCGTCTACATGCTCATCCTGTCGTTCGCGGCCGGGACGCAGCTGTTCGTCGAGCCGACGCTGATCTCCCAGGCCAGCTTCGGCATCGTGCCCAACTACTACAGCGTGAACCAGCTTGCCTACCAGTTCGCGTTCACGCAGAACGATCTCAACGGCTCGGCCGCCATCTCCATCGACCTGCTCGTCGTCGCGCTGCTGTGCGCCGGGCTGTTCGTGGCCAGGGGCCGCCTGTTCGAGACGGATTGAGGTGGTGACTGTGAAGCGGATGAGCAGCAAGGCGCTGATGTTCGCCTTCCTCGGCATCTTCGTGCTGTTCTTCCTCATCCCGGTGCTGTGGCTGCTGCTGGCCGTGACCAAGAACGGCACCACGCTCGACGCGCTCAGCCCGTACTCGTTCGGCAGCTGGCACGACCTGCGCGTCAACTGGGACGCGGTCTGGAGCTTCCAAGACGGCGCGGTCAGGACCTGGCTGCTCAACTCCGTCTACTACGCGCTGCTCGCGCTGGTGATCACCCTGGCGGTGAGCGTTCCCGCCGGGTACGCGCTCGCGAAGATGGACTTCGGCGGCCGGCGTTTCCTGCTGATCACCACGCTCGTGGTGATGCTGATGCCGACCGCGGCACTGGTG
>DAHWEX010000474.1 GCA_027326205.1 Actinomycetota bacterium | reverse complement strand
GGCCGGCCGGCCCGAGCATCACCCGCTCGTGATTGAGCTGGCTGGTGATCAGCCGCCAGCCCTCGTTCTCCGCGCCGACCCGCATCGCGGGCGGCACGCGCACGTGATCGTAGTAGGTCGCGTTGACGTGGTGGGCGCCGTCGTGGGTGATGACCGGCGTCCAGGAGAACCCCGGGTCGGCCGTGTCGACGATCAGGATCGTGATCCCCTTGTGCCGGGACGCGGCCGGGCCGGTCCGGCAGGCGAGCCAGACGTAATCGGCCGCGTGGGCGCCCGTCGTGAAGACCTTCTGGCCGTCGACTATGTAGTCGGCGCCATCATCGCCGGCGCTGGCGCCCTCGCCGCCGGCTCGTACCGCCCTGGTGCGCAGCGCGGCCAGGTCGGTGCCGGCCTCCGGCTCGGTGTAGCCGATCGCGAAGTGGACCTCGCCCGCGAGGATCCGCGGCAGGAAGAACTCCCGCTGCCAGCTCGTGCCGTGCTCCTGCAGCACCGGGCCGACGGTCTGCACGGTGACGGCGGGCAGCGGGATGTCGGCCCGCGCCGCCTCGTTCGCGAAGATCTGCTGCTCGACCTGGCCGAACCCGCGCCCGCCGCAGGCGGCGGGCCAGCCCACGCCCAGCCAGCCGTCGCGGCCCATCCGGCGGACCACGTCGCGGTAGACGGTCCCGTGCCGCTCGGTGAGCAGTTCGGCGCGCTCGGCCGGGGACAGCAGGCCGGCGAAGTAGCCGCGCAGTTCGTCGCGCAGCGCGGCCTGCCGCGCGGTCAGTTCAATGAACATGCGTGCCGCTCCAGCTGGTACTCCGCCCCGCCGAGGAACCGCACCAGGTCGCTGACCAGCGCCGAGAAGCGGTGCAGCGGGTAGGTGACGTCCATGCCCGTGCCGCCGTGCAGGTGATGACAGGTCCGCATGGACCGCGGCGCCTCTTGCGCGCACCAGTACCCGGCCACACTCAGCTCGCCGGCCGCGTCGCTGCCCGCGTCGAGCCGCCAGCACGCCGACATCGTGGCCAGGTGCAGGGTGCGCGACGCGATGTAAACGTCGGCGACCTGCTGGGCGACCGCCTGGAAGGCGGCGAGCGGCCGGCCGAACTGACGGCGGGACGCGACGTGCTCCCTGGTCAACGCGAGCGCCGCGGACACCGCGCCGTCGGCCAGGCTGCACGCGCCCGCCACGGCCAGCTGGTACAGGTCCGCCAGGCAGTCGGCCCCGCCGAGCACGTGCTCGACCGGGACCCGGTCGAGCCGCAGCGTGCACTCGGGACCGCCCGCCGCGGACGGGGTGGGGGTCACCCGCGCCCCGTCCGCCGCCGGGTCGACGATGACGACGCCGGCCCCGCCGGACGCGAAGCTCACCGGGAGCAGCACGCGGCCGGCCTGCGCGCAGTACGGGACGCCGACCTTGACACCCGACACCGTGCGCTCCGGTCCGGGTCCCTGGGCGACCGTGACGGCCGGGACCAGGGGCATGGGGTCGGACGGCTCGCGCAGGCCAGCGGTGAGGATCAGCTCGCCCGCGGCGGCGGCGGGCAGCAGAGCCCGCCGCAGCGCGCCGTCCCCCCAGCGGACGACGGGCAGCACGCCGGTCATCAGCGTGGCCAGCGCCGGCACCGGGGCCGCCCGGCGGCCGACCTCGGCGAGGACGACCGCGGCTTCGAGCACGCCGAGTCCGTCGCCGCCCAGTTCGGGGGGCAGGGACAGGGCGAGCAGGCCAGCCCGGGCGAGTTCCTTCCACGGGCCGGCCTTTCCCTCGTCGAGCAGCTGGCCGGCGAGGCGCGCGATCTCCTGCTGGCTCTGCGTCAGGCTGAAGTCCACCCGGTACCGCCTCTCTCGGCTCCCACAAAATTAGAACACGTTACATATTCGGCTGACCAGGGTTGCGGGCACCTGGGCGAGCGCACCCTTGGTAACCTGATCACGGATACGGGAAATGATGGAAAGGTCCGGAATGCCAACGGCGAGAACGCGTGTCAGTAACCAGCCGGCAGCAGCGGCCGATGCCGAGATCGGCTCCGCCGCGCAGCGGGAACGGCGCAAGCGGATACTGGACGCCACGCTGGCGCTCGCGTCCAGGGGCGGGTACGAGGCCGTGCAGATGAGGACCGTCGCGGAACGCGCCGACGTGGCGCTCGGGACGCTGTACCGGTACTTTCCGTCCAAGATCCACCTGCTGGTCAGCGCGCTCACCGAGGAATTCGAGCGGATGCAGGAGAAGCTCGACCGCAGGCCGATCCCCGGCGAGACGGCGACCGACCGCATGATGTACGTGCTGTCCGGGGTGACCCGCACCATGCAGCGCGACCCGATGCTGACCGAGGCGATGACCCGGGCGTTCATGTTCGCGGACCCGAGCGCGGCGGCCGAGGTGAACACGGTCGCCAACCAGATGGTGCGGATGTTCACCAGGGCCATGCACGACGGCGAGCCGTCCGCCGACGACGTCGCCATCGCCCGGGTGATCGGCGACGTCTGGCTGTCGAACCTCGTCGCCTGGGTGACCAGGCGGGCATCGGCCGACGACGTGTCCGGCCGCCTCGAGCTCGCCGCCCGCCTGCTGCTGCGCTGACCCGCCGGGGGAAGGCACGCGGGGACGGGCGGGACCCGCCGCGATCGGGCGAGGCTTCATCGGTTCCACGGCCTCCCGGGCTAGCGGCCAGCAAAACGCTTGCCTGGTCGCCAACGTAGCAAATAATTAGAACGCGTTCTAGTTCTTGGGCCGGATCAGGCCGCGATCCCTCCCTGGCGGGCCAGCGGTCACGCGGTCACCCGGTGGTGTCCGGCTCCTCGCCTTCGGGCGCCTCGGCGGCAAGTTCCTGCGGTCCCTCCTCCGCGGCGGTCGTGACGCCGGCCAGTTCGGCGGTCCGGCCCGGCTCCGGCAGCACGTCGTCGAGCTCGGCCATGTCGTCGCGCGGCCTGCGGCGCGGCAAGCCGGCTCCCGCGCCCGCGATCAGCGCGACGCCGCCGCCGATGCCGAAAACGACCGGCAGGGTGGTCTCGACCAGGGTGATCGTGTTCCGCCCGCCGCTGTCGAGTGCGACGATCTGGCTGAGGCTGGCCGGCGACACGGTCAGGTCCGCGTTATAGAGGACGAGGGCCACGGCGCCGGTGGCCGGGTTGTGCAGGGTCACCGTCTGCTGCTCGTTCACGTCCAGCAGCGCCCCGGTCTCGGGGTCCACGTAGTAGACCAGGTGCTGCTGGTCGAACAGGGGCGCGCGGACGACCGCCGCCTTGGTCCCGAGCAGCGAGCCGGGTACCGCCTGGGTGGCGAACCGCGTCGACGGGACGTTCTCCACGAACTCGTAGGCCTGGATGCCGCGCACGGCCGCCGTCCCGAAGTACGCGAACGGCAGCGGCCGGTCCAGGGTGGTATCGAACACCTGGTAGGTCTGGCGCCGCGTGCCGAACGGGAACACGTAGCCGGCCAGCCCGGTCTGCCGGATCGACGCGTTGCCGTTGACGTTCGCGCCGCAGCAGTCGACCAGTTCCCCGGTACGCCGGTTGAACGCGAGCGTGCGGGTCGTCTGCGAGATCGGCCGGTGGTTGGTCACGTCGGTGACGCTGCTGGTCTCGTTCCACACGGCGACCGACGAACTGCCCTTGCCCGGGTCGCCCTTGATCGTGTAGGTCGCCTGGATGCTGACGCCGGCCTGCTCGCGCAGCGTGGCGGCGCTGAAGTACGACGCGTTGCTGGCGTCCAGCACGGCGGTCTCGTTCTCGCTCAGCGGGAACTTGACGTACTGGCTGCTGACCCAGGTGGGCAGGGATACCGCCGCCGCGATGAGCAGCACGCCGAGGACTGCGAGCACGACTCCGATGACGCGGCGCATCGTCCCTCCCGGGGATCGGTGAACGTAACAAGTTCTCTTGCGTGCCGCCCGGGGACCTCGTCTTCGCGATGACGTCGTCGGCGAACCGGCGCAGGTGGTCGAGCTTGCGGCTGAGCGGTTCGGTGTCGGGGCCGACCTCGTAGGGCCAGCGGAAGCCGACGATCACGTCGGTCACGCCCTGCTCTTCGAGCCGGCGGACCCCGTCCACGGTGTACGCGTCCGCGGAGATGACATGGATCTCGAATCCCCCGGGGGAATGATCTCCCCGGTGGCCCCCCGCTTCAGGGGGGAGGCCCTCCCCCACGGCCTCCTCGCCGGGCCGCGCCCGGGGCGGGGCCTGCGGCGCCGGGTACGTGGCCGGCGGCCGGGGTCGCTGGTCCGCTTCATCCTGGTAACCCTCGCGGGCCTGGCGGCGGAACCCGGCGAGGCGGGCGAGCAGCCCGGGCAGGTCCGCCGGGTCTCCCCCGCCGTGCATCCAGCCGTCGCCCAGGCGGGCGGCCCGGCGCAGCGCGGCGTCCGAGTGACCGCCGATGAGCACCGGGATCGGCTCGGTGGGCACCGGCGCGATCTTGACGGCGGGCACGGCGAAGCACTTGCCCTGGAACTCGAAGTAGCCTCCCCCGGCCAGCCCGCGCAGGATCGCGATCGACTCCTCCAGCCGGCGCCCGCGGCCGGCCCAGTCGACGCCGAGCACGTCGTAGTCCTCGCGCCACGGGCTGGTGCCGACGCCCAGGGCCAGCCGGTTGCCGGTGAGCACGGCGGTCGACGTGGCCTGCTTGGCCACCAGGACCGGGTCCCGCACCGGCAGCTTCAGCACGAACGTGACGAACCGGATGGTCTCGGTGACCGCGCCCAGCGCGGGGATCAGCGAGAACGGCTCAAGGAACGGCTTGTCCTCAAGGAACTCGCGGGTCCCGTCGGGGTTGTACGGGTACGTGCTGGTGGCGTGCCGCGGGTAGCAGATGCTGTCCGGTATCACCATCGAGTGGTAGCCCGCGTCCTCGGCGGCGCGGGCCAGCGGCGCGTAGAACGACGGGTCGGTCATCG
>DAHWEX010000470.1 GCA_027326205.1 Actinomycetota bacterium | reverse complement strand
TTTTGCTGCAGTGCGACCAGCGGCTCAAGCTTGGCCGGGTCGTACTTGCCTGCGGCGATCATCTTCAGCTTGCTGCGCATCCCGGCGACCCGCTCGCGCAGTGCCGACGTCGCGCTGACCGCCGCGGCGGCGGGGTTGTTGAGCTCGTGGGTCAGCCCGGCGGTCAGCGAGCCGAGGGCGAGCAGCCGTTCCCGCTGGTTGACCGCCTCCTGGGTCCGCCGGCCGCCGAAGAACAGGCCTTCGAGCAGGTGGACCGGCATCGGGAACCATTCGTTCATGATCTGGGCGAAGCAGTCCGCGCCGAGGACGTAGAACCGGGACCGTTCGGTGGCGCGCAGCGAGTTGTTGTAGGTCTGCGGCACCCGGTCGCCGAGGTAGGCCATGAACGCGCCGGCGTACACGCCGCGCATGCTGGTCCGGTTGACCTCGACGCTGTCGCTGCCCACCTTCCTGGACAGGATCACGGTCCCCTCGATCAGCACGTAGAGGTTCCGGGCCGCCTCCCCCTCGGCGAAGACCGGCCCGGGCTCGACGATCTCCACGTGCCCCTCGGCGCACAGCCGGTCGAGCTGCTGGTCGGAGAGTTTCTCGAACAGGAACAGCGTGCGCAGTTCCGCCGGGTCGCATTGCGCCATCGCGGTCATTGCCTCACCACCAGATCACAGCGTTTCCAGGTACCGGTGCACCAACATGACGGCCATCGCGCCCTCCCCCACCGCCGAGGCGACCCGCTTGGCCGACTCGGCCCGCACGTCGCCGGCCGCGAATACGCCGGGGACGCTGGTCTCCAGGTGGTAGGGCGGCCGGTCGAGTGGCCACCGGTGCGCTTCCTGGTCAACGTCCGGGCCGGCCAGCACGAAGCCGCGAGGGTCGCGCGCCACGACGCCGTCCAGCCAGGCGGTCCTCGGCGCCGCCCCGATGAAGATGAACAGCTGGCTGGCATCGACTATTTCGGTGCTGCCCTTCGCCAGGTCGCGCAGGGTGAGCTGCTCCACGTGGCCGTCCCCGTGGACCTCCGCGACCTCGGTGCAGACCCGGACGCTGATTTCCGGGATGCCGCCGAGCTGCTGGATGAGGTAGTACGACATCGACGCCTCGAGGCTCGGGGCGCGCACCAGCAGGGTGACCGACCGGGCGAACCGGGCGAGGTAGACCGCGGCCTGGCCGGCCGAGTTGGCGCCGCCCACCACGAACACGTCCTGGTCCTTGCAGGCCTCGGCCTCGGTGAGGGCCGCGCCGTAGTAGACGCCCGCCCCGGTCATCTCGCTGCAGCCGGGGGCCGGGAGCTGCCGGTAGGAGACCCCCGTCGCGAGGATGACCGCCTTGGCGTCGATCGCGCCGCCGTCGCTGAGCCGGATGGTCCTGGCCGGGCCGTTCACCTCGATGCCCGTCACCTGGCACGGCGTCAGCAGCTCCGCGCCGAACTTGACGGCCTGCCGCCGCGCCCGGTCGGTGAGCTGGCCGCCGGACACGCCGTCGGGGAAGCCGAGGTAGTTCTCGATCCGGCTGGACTGGCCCGCCTGGCCGCCGGTGGCGTACTCCTCCACCAGCACGGTGCGCAGGCCCTCGGACGCGCCGTAGACCGCCGCGCCGAGGCCGGCCGGGCCGCCGCCGATGACGACGAGATCGTAGAAGTCCTGCGACGGGATGGTCGTCAGCTGCGTCTTCGCCGCCACCTCGGCGTGCGTCGGCGTGATGAGCGGCTCGCCGTCGGCGGTGATGAACACCGGCAGGTCGCGGCCGTCCGCCCCGGCGGCGGCGAGCAGCCGCTGCCCCTCGCCGCTGTCGGAGGAGAACCAGCGGTACGGGACCTGGTTGCGCGCGAGGAAGTCACGCAGCTCCGCGGACGGAGCGGACCAGCGGTGCCCGACCAGCTTGGCCTCCCTGACCGGCCTGCGGTCCTCGCGCTGCCAGGCGGCCAGCAGGTCGTCGATGACCGGGTAGAGCTTCTCCTCAGGCGGGTCCCAGGGCTTGAGCAGGTAGTGGTCCAGGTCCACGATGTTGATCGCGTCGATCGCGGCGCTCGTGTCCGCGTACGCGGTCAGCAGCACCCGGCGGGCGAACGGGTAGACGTCCATCGCCCGCTCGAGGAACTCGATGCCGGTCAGGCCGGGCATCCGGTAGTCCGCGACGATGACCGCGACCTGGTCGCCGCGCAGCTTCATCTGCCGCAGCGCGTCCAGGGCCTGCTCGCCCGACTCGGCCCGGACGATCCGGTTCCGTTCGCCGTACCTTCTGCGGAGGTCACGGGCGACGGCACGGGACACACCGGGATCATCATCCACGGTAACGATCACGGGCCGGAGTTCGGCCTCGCCGGGAGGTCGGGTCATGGTTCCCATCGTAAGCGGAGCCGCTTTTGCGAACATAGCGGCCAGCGCCTGGGCAGATCAGCCGACGGTGAAACCACCACTCGTTCGGTGGAGAGAATTTTCCTTCCGAACGGGCCGTGGTTTCACCGGGACGGCCGTCAGTACCCGTGCTCCCCGATCACGTTCCGCAGCGGTTCGCCCGCGGCGAGCCGCGCGAGCTGGTCGGTGACCACCGCGTACGCGCGGTCGCGGTTCCCGCGGACGAGGCCGCCGACGTGCGGCGCGAGCAGCAGGCCGGGCGCCTGCCACAGGGGGTGGCCCGCGGGAAGCGGCTCGGGGTCGGTGACATCGAGCGCGGCCTTGATCCGGCCGCTGCTGAGCGCCTCGACCAGGGCCGCGGTATCGACGATGACGCCCCGGGCGACGTTGACGAGCAGGGCGCCGTCCTTCATCGCCCCGAGGAACCCGGCGTTGACCAGGTGCCGCGTCTCGTCGGTGACGGGGACGAGGATGACCACGACGTCCGCGCGCGGCAGCAGTCCGGGCAGGTCGCCCATGGGATGAACGCCGTCGCGGGCACGGCGCGCGACGCGCTCGACCGTGACCTCCCAGCCCGCCAGGCGGCGCTCGACGGCCGCGCCGATGTCACCGTAGCCCACGATCAGCACGTGCTTGCCGGCCACCGTGTCGCTCAGCACGCCGTCCCAGCGGCCGTCGCGCTGGGCGAGCGCGAAGTGCGGGACGTTGCGGACGCTGGCGACGATCAGGCCGACGGTCAGCTCCGCGGTGGCGGGGGTGTGCGCGCCCCGCGCGTTGCAGAGCGTGACGTGCCGGGGGATGTGCGGCAGGACGTGGTCCGCGCCGGCCGAGAGGATCTGGACGGTCTTCAGGCTGGGCAGCGCGCCGATCTTCCTGATCATCTCGGGTTTCGTGCCGAACGGCAGGACCACGTACTCCACCTCGTCCGCGTGGTCGGGCAGTTCGTCGCCGCCGCGCCAGACGTCCGCCTCGATGCCCGCGGGGAGCGGGCCGAAGCGCGTCGGCGCGTCGGGCAGCCATACCCGGGTCAACGCCGCTCCTCCCTCCTGCCTGGCCCGGTGCGGCTCACAGGCCGAAGTCGGCGCGCCGGTCCCGCGGCACCACGTCGGCGTAGTCCGGGTGCTTCTTGATCCAGGAGGTGATGTACGGGCAGCTGGGCAGCACGCCGAGGCCGCGCTCGCGCGCGTCGTCGAGGCTGTACCGGGCCAGGTGCGTCGCCAGGCCCTTGCCCTGGAAGGCGGGCTCGATCTCGGTGTGCAGGAGGCTGAGCTCCGTGCCGTGCTCGCTGCGCCGGTACTCGACGAACCCGGCGAGCTCGGCGCCGACGTGCAGCTCGTACCGGGAAGCGGACGGGTTGTCGGTGACCGCCGGCGCGTCCGTGGCTGGTTCCATGACCGCCACCCTACGCCGGACCCGCCTCGCCCGGCGGGCAGGGTGCCGCGGCGGGCAGGGGTGCCGCGGCGGCTGCTAGACCCCGACCGGGACCTTGGCGCCCCCGGCGGCGACCGCGGGCTCGCGGCGCTGCACGGGGTCCTGCGCGGCGCTGATGACCACGACCGGGCAGGGCGCGCGGCGCAGGCACGCGCGGATCACCGGGCCTGCCGAGCGCAGCCCGCCGGGCACGTCGCCCGACGTGCCGAGCACCAGCATGTCGGCGCCCGCGCACCGCTCCAGGAGAACCCGCGCGGGGAGGCCGTCGGCCTCTTCGACGCGGACCTGGACGCCCGGCGCGATGTCGGACCGCACCGTGCGCACGATGTCGTTGATGTCGATGGAGACCTCATCCGCGGTGGACGGCAGGTGCGCTGCATAGCTGGCGAGGCTGTGGCAGAACTCCTCCCGCACGTGTACCGCCTGCACTTCAGCGCCGCGCAGTGCCGCCTCTCGGCAGGCCCAGCGGAGCGCCACGACTGACTCGACGGAGCCATCCACTCCAACGGTGAGTCGTCGCACAGCAGGAACCGACATGCCGGAACCCCCTCAGTACCGTTCGCCTCCTGACGCTCCCCTCCGCCGTCCCCCGGGCGGTTTCAGTCAGGGGTTTCGTTCTTTCCAAGGCTTGATGTTAATCCCAGGACCCGTTCCGTACGAGCCCCCGTCGCGAGATTTTCCCAAGTATTCGCAGGTCAACCGGTTCATGTAGCGAAGATCACAGTTAAATAACTCTAGATATGCGGCTATTGCCGACAATTGACGCGGTGATCGCTATGGTCGTTTGGACGCGCGTTACGCCATTGCTCCCCCGTGGTCACCGTGACAGGGGTGCGGGACGCGCACCGGACGCACTTCCCGCCGCGCCGTTTGCGGCATTGACGCGCTAACCGGTTGTCACCTCGACATGACTGCCAGTGCGTGACTTGCGGACGTGGACCCGGGCCGGGACGCGCTGCCGGAGCTCGGCGACGTGGCTGACGATGCCGACGAGGCGGCCGCCGGCCCGCAGGCCGTCCAGGACGTTCATCACCTCGTCCAGGGTGTCCTCGTCCAGGGTGCCGAAGCCCTCATCGACGAACAGTGCCTCCATCGGGGTGCCCGCCGACTCGGCGGTGACCACGTCGGCCAGGCCGAGGGCCAGGGCCAGGCTCGCCATGAACGTCTCGCCGCCGGACAGGGTCGCCGTGTCGCGGTCCTGGCCGGTCCAGGCGTCGCACGCCAGCAGGGACAGGCCCGCCTTCGCGTTGCCGCGTCGCGCGTCGGAGTGGACGAGGGAGTAGCGGCCCGCGGTCATCGTCAGCAGCCGCTCGCTGGCCGCGGCGGCGACCTCTTCGAGGCGCGCCGCCAGGACGAAGCTGGACAGCGTCATCTTGTACTGGTTCGCGCCGCTGGTGCCGTTGGCGAGGTCGGCGAGCCGGCGGATCCGCTCGGCCCGCTCCCGCAGCGGCTGGAGGGCCGTCAAGGCGGCTTCGAGCTCCGGCCGCAGCTCGGCCAGCTGCCCGGCCCGGTGGCGGGCCTGGCCGTAGGCGGTGTTGGCCTCGTCGTGTGCCCGCTGGGCCGCCTCGGCCGCCGCCGTGGCCTGCTCGACCGGGGCGGGCGGGAGCAGCGGAACATCCAGCTCCGGGTCGGCGAGCAGGTCGGCGACCGCGGCCGCCTTGCCCAGCGCGCCGGCTAGCTCCGTGGCGGCGGCGATGGCCGCTTCCAGGTCTTCCCCCTCGCCCAGCTGGGACATGAGCTCGGCCCGCTGGCGCGCGGCGCGGGCAGCGGCGGCGGCGGCCTCGGCGAGGACCGCGCCGTGCTGTTCGGTCAGCCCGGCGAGCCTGGCCTTGTCCGCGGCGATGGCCGCGTCGAGGTCGTCTAGCTGGCCCTGCGCGATGACCAGGCGCGCGGCGATGTCACCCAGGCTGGCCGCCTCGGCTTCCCGCTCGGCCGCCTCGGCGGCCGCCATCGCGGCGACGTCGTTCAGGACCGCGGTGTTCAGGACCGCGGCGTCCAGGCTTTCCGCCGGCACCGCCGCGGCGGCTTCCAGCCCGGTCACCGGGAACGCGAAGCCGACGCGGGCGAGGCGCCGCGCGAGGTCGCCGATCACGGCCGTGGTGGCGGCGACGCGGCTGGCGGCCTCCTCCGCCGCCAGTGCCGCGCCGCTGGCCAGCTCGACGGCGGCCTCCTCCGCTTCCCGGCTCACCGGCGGGAAGGAAGCGGAGTCGACCGGATCGGGATGTTCGAGGGACCCGCAGACCGGGCAGGGACTGCCGTCGGTCATCTCGGCGGCGAGTTCGGCGCGCATGCCGTCGATGCGCGCCGCGCGGACGCGGAGCGCCGCCTCCCGCGCGGCCACGGCCTGCTCGCGTGCGGTCACGTGAGCCTCGCGCAGCGTCGTCCGCTTCGCGTGCTCCCCGACCAGGGCGGCGGCGTCGGTCGCGACCCGGCGTGCGCTGTCCGCGCCGGCCCGGGCGGCTGGCAGGGCCGCCGCGGCCCGGCTGGCGGCATCGCGCTCCCGCTCCGCCTGGGGCCGGGCGGCCTGGTGCGCCAGCGCTTGCGCCCCGGCGAGGTCGAGGTCGCCGGCCAGTGCGGCGGCGCGGGCGCGGGCAGCAGCGGCGGCTTCCTCCTCCGCGGCGGCCTGCCGGGCGACCGTGCGCAGCGCTTCAAGACGGCCGGCCTTAGCCTGCTGCCGCCGGCTGGCGGCATGCAGCGCGGCCGACTCGGCGACATGCGCCGCAACGGCACTGGCACTGGCACCGGCGTCATCGGCCGGGGCGTCCGCGGCGTCCGGGGCGGTACCGGCGGCAGTGGCCCGCGCACGTTCACCCGCCGCGCCGCGCGACCGCTCGATTTCGGGTGTGGCGGCCGCCAACTGCGCCCGGCGGCGCAGCGCGTCGCCGCGGCGGCGCTGGCGGTCGGCGAGCTGCTCCGCCTCCCGCTGCGCGGCCAGCACGGCCTCCAGGTCCGCTTTGCGCGCGCTGACCAGGGCCGCGGCCGTGTCACACGCGCGCGCGGCCGCCACGGCGAGGGCCGCCGTCCAGCTCGCCTCCCAGCCGGGCGGCGCCGCCCTGTCACCGGTGTGACCTGGCTGGACGCTGACGGCTGCCGGGGCGGAGGCAGCACGGTGAGCGGCCCCGGCGAACGCGGCAGCCGGCTCGGCCGGCTCAGCCAGCTCAGCCGGGTCCAGCGCGGCGGCGGAGCCGGGGACCGGGCGGCCGGCGGCCTGGGCGACGCGGGCGACGAGCTGGGTAATCTCGCCTTCGGCCGCCGCCAGTTCCTTGTCGCCGGCGCGGCGGCGGTCGGCCAGCCAGTCCTCGGCCCGGCGGAAGCGGTCGGTGCCGAACAGCTTCTGCAGCAGGGCTTCCTTGTCCTTCGCGTCGGCGCGCAGGAACCTGGCGAACTCGCCCTGCGGCAGGAGCACCACCTGGAAGAACTGGGCGGCGGACATGCCGAGCAGGTTCTCGATCTCGGCGTCGACCTCGCCGATCCTGGTCGACTTGGACTCCCAGGTGCCGTCCGGCGCGAGCTCGTCGAGGCGGACCGAGGCCTGCTCCGTCGTGAAGCCAGCGCCCGACTTCTTCGGCCGCGCCTGTTCTGGCTTGCGGACGACCCGCAGGCGGCGGCCGCCGATCGTCGCCTCGAGTTCCACCTCGGTCGCGGTGCGGGCGGACGCGTGGTCGGAGCGCAGCCGCCGGGCGCTGCCGCGCTCCCCGGGGACCCGCCCGTACAGGGCGAACGCGATCGCGTCGAGCAGCGTCGTCTTGCCCGCGCCGGTCACCCCGTGCAGCAGGAACAGGCCCTCCAGGTCGTCGAACACGACCTGCTCGGAGCCGGCGAACGCGCCGAAGGCGGTGACCCGGAGGCGGTGCGGGCGCATCAGCGCTCCGCCCCGTCGCGCGCGGCCGCGAACGCCGCCTCGAGTAGCTCGAGTTCCGGTCGGCTGGCCTCGGTGTTGCGCACGTGCCTGACGAACTCGGAGGCGACCGCGAGGTCGTCGCGGCCCCTGACCTTCTGGCCGTAGCTGCGCCCGTCGGGGGTCACGCCCTCCGGCTTGAACTCAAGCGTGAGGATGTGCGGGAACCGGGCCCGGAGCCTGTCCATCGCTCCCTCGGGGCGCGCGGTGTCGGTGAGCGTCACGGCGGCGAAGTCGCCCTCGTGCTCGTCGTGCTCGCGGGAGGTGAGCAGGTCATCCAGGCGTCCCCGCATGACGGTGAGGCGCCGGTGGACGGGGGCCGGGACCCACGCGGCGCTGGCCTGGCCGTCCAGGCCGACCTCGACCAGCCAGGTGCCCTTGCGGTGGTCCTTCTCGGAGAACGAGTAGGGCAGCGGGGAGCCGGAGTACCGGACGTTCTCGGCCAGGGTCCGCCGGCCGTGCAGGTGCCCGAGCGCGACGTAGCTGAACCCGTCGAACAGGCTCGCCGGGACGTAGCCGATGCCGCCGACGGAGATGTCCCGCTCGGAGTCGCTCCTGCCCCGCTCGGCGTCGCGCTGCCGTTCTTCGGCCGACGCTCCCCCGGCCACCCAGGCGTGCGCCATCACGATCGTGCGGGCCGTGCCCCGCCGCAGCGCGCTGGCGCGAATGCGGCGCACCGCCGCGCGCAGGACCGACTCGTGGGTGCGGGGGCCGGCCTCGGCTGTTTCCTGGCCGGCCAGGGCCGCTTCCTGGCCCGCCTCGGCCACTTCCTGGCCGGCCAGGGCCGGCTCGAGGTACGGGACGCCGTAAACGGCGACCTCGCCGCCGGAGTCGGGCAGCAGCACCGGTTCGGCCAGGCCGGCGGTCCTGGTGCGCAGGTGCACGCCGGAGGCGTCGATCAGCGCGCTGTTGACGCCGAGCCGACGGGCGGAGTCGTGGTTTCCGCTGATCAGGATCACCCGGGCGCCGGCCGCGCGCAGCCGGGCGAGCGCGTCCTCCTGCAGCGCCACCGCGTCCACCGGCGGGATCGCGCGGTCGTAGATGTCGCCGGCCACCAGCACGGCGTCCACCCGCTCGGCGCGGGTCACCTCGACGAGGTGGTCAAGGAAGCCGGCCTGCGCCGCCCGCAGGTCGGCCCGGTGCAGCGACCGCCCGAGGTGCCAGTCAGAGGTATGCAGGAACCGCATGGCAAGGACGGTAGCGAACCCCACCGACATTCGGCCGCCGGTTAATGACTGGCCCCGGCCGCCCGGATCTGATGGGCTGGCGTCGTGACTGGTCACCGCCTCACCGGGGCCGAACTGGCCCGGCTGTTCTTTTCCGGTGCCGTGGCGCCGCTGCTGCGCCAGTTCGCGCCGGGGCTCGGGTATGCGGCGGCGCGGCTGGGGTCGGGCTCGGACGTGCTCGGCCTGGACGACGAGATGAGCCGTGACCACGACTGGGGATGCCGGCTGACGCTGCTGGTAGACGCCGAATCCCGCGACCAGGTGCCGCGGATCCGCCGGATGCTTGAGGAGCAGTTGCCCGAACGGTTCCTGGGTTTCCCGGTGCGGTTCCCGGTCACCTGGGACTCCTCGGTAACGCACAAGGTCGAGGTCGCCACCGTCGCGGGCTTCGCTCATCGCCGCCTCGGCGTGGACCCGACGGGCGGGATGTCGGTGCTCGACTGGCTGAGCGTGACCGGGCAGAGCGTGCTTGAGGCGACCGCCGGACCGGTGTTCACCGACCGGACCCGCGACCTGGCCGCGGTCCGGGAGCGGCTGGCCTGGTACCCGCCGGATGTCGAGCGCTACGTGCTGGCCGCGGGCTGGCAGCGCCTGCGCCAGTCGCTGGCGTTCGCGGGCCGGACCGCTCAGGCAGGCGACTCGCTCGGCTCCCGCCTGCTGAGCGCGGGCCTCGCCGGGGACCTGATGTCGCTGGCGTTCACGCTGTCCCGCCGGTGGGCGCCGTACGCCAAGTGGCGCGGTACCGTCTTCCGCTCGCTTCCGGTCGCCGCGCGGCTCGCGCCGCTGCTCGACGCCGCGGTCGCGGAGCCCGGCTGGCGGGACCGCGAGGACGCACTGGCGGCCGGCTGCGAGGTGCTCCTGGACGTCCAGCGCGAACGCGGGTACCCGGGACCTGAGTCGGCGGTGGTCCCGTTCTTCGACCGGCCTTACCGCACGGTGGACGAGGCGGTGGCGGGAGGACTCCTGGCCGGCGTCACCGACTCGGCGGTCGCCCGGTTGCCGCCCATGGTCGGCTCCGTCGAGCAGTGGGCCGACTCCACGGACGTCTTGGCCAGCCCGGGCCGGCGGGCGGCCCTCCAGGCGGCCTACCGGGCCTGGGCCGACGCCGGCTGAGGCACCGATACAGAGGGTAATGGCCGGTGCCGCTCTGCTGATCGCCAGCTGGGACACCCCCAGCGACTCACTCATGCCTGCCTGCATGCGATTACGGTGGAGGCAGGCCAGGGCGGCTGCTACTACAGGGACTGA
>DAHWEX010000448.1 GCA_027326205.1 Actinomycetota bacterium | reverse complement strand
GCGCGCAACTGCTTCTGCATCGACTCCTGGATGGACGCCGGAGGCTCGATCGCCTTGATCTCCACCCGGCCCACCCGCAGCCCCCACCGGTTGGTCGCCTCGTCAAGTACCTGGCGGAGCTCGCCGTTGATCATGTCGCGCGACGTCAGAGTCGTGTCCAGGTCCATTCCGCCGACCACGTTCCGCAGCGTTGTGACGGTGAGCTGCTCGACGGCGGCCAGGTAGTTGGCGATCTCGTAGGTCGCCGCCCGCGGGTCGGTCACCTGGTAGTAGATGACCGTGTCAATTCCGACGACCAGGTTGTCCTTGGTGATAACGGGCTGCGGCGGGAAAGGCTTCACCTGCTCGCGCAGGTCCATGAAGGGACGCACCCGGTCGATGAACGGCATCACCACGTTGAGCCCCGCATCCAGCGTCCGGTGATACCGGCCAAGGCGCTCGACGATGCCGGCCTGCGCCTGCGGCACGATTCTGACCGATCTGGCCACGGCGAATACGACTAGGCCGATGACTAGGACAAGGAGGACTATCGCGATTATGGCGCCCATTGCCAACATCTCCGCCCATAAAGCCGATACCCCCACGGTAACTCCCCCGTGCGCCAAGTATCAAAGGCGATCGGTAACGGGCGGCCATGTCGTAACGTCCCGCCGACGCGGGACTACCGGGCCCAGGCGCGCCAGCGGTTCTCGTGCCGTTCGATCTCCAGCGGCACGCCGAAGCAGCGCGACAGGTTCTTCGCGGTGAACGTGGCCTCGATGGGCCCGGCGGCGAGGACGGCGCCGCGGCGCAGCAGCATCGCGTGCGTGAACCCGTCGGGTACCTCCTCCACATGATGCGTCACCAGGACCATCATCGGCGCCTTGGGGTTGTGCGCCAGCGTCGACAGGCGGCGCAGCAGGTCCTCCCGGCCACCGAGGTCGAGGCCCGCCGCCGGCTCGTCGAGCAGCAGCATCTCGGGGTCGGGCATCATCGCGCGGGCGATCTGCACCCGCTTGCGCTCTCCTTCCGACAACGTGGAGAACCGGCGCCTGATCAGGTGCGCGCAGCCGAGCGCGTCGAGCAGTTCGACCGCCCTGGTCACGTCGGAGGAGTCGTACTCCTCCTTCCAGCGCCCGAGAATGGCGTACGAGGCCGTGAGCACGAGGTCGATGACCTTCTCCCCCGCGGGCACCTTCTCGGCGAGCGCGGCGCTGGTCAGGCCGATCCTGGGCCGCAACTCAAAGACGTCCACCTCGCCGAGGCGCTCGCCGAGCACCTCGACCGTGCCTTCCGTCGGGTAGAGCAGCGTCGAGGCCACCTGGAGCAGCGTGGTCTTGCCCGCGCCGTTGGGGCCGATCACGATCCAGCGCTCGCCGGAGTGCGCGGTCCAGTCAACGTTCCGCAGCAACAGCGACGTCTCGCGGCGCACCGACACGCCGCGCAGCTTAAGCACCTCGTCAGACACTGCCCCTCCTCACGTCGGCCCTGACACCCGGACCGAACGGCCGCCAGACCGAACTTATGCCAACGTGAGCCGTTCAGGTAGCCAGCTACCGCGATGAGCCACCCGAGACTTGTCACACCCGTGCACTGGCGCACGGTACCGTGATGACGAGATGAACCAACCCACGCTCCTGATCACGCTGACCGGCCGGGACCGGCCT
Organism: Actinomycetota bacterium; assembly: GCA_027326205.1. Classification (GTDB taxonomy): domain Bacteria; phylum Actinomycetota; class Actinomycetes; order Streptosporangiales; family Streptosporangiaceae; genus Trebonia. The sequence continues at coordinate 2,786 of DAHWEX010000448.1, read as the reverse complement.
GGCGTCACCTCGCGGCTGTTCAGCGCGCTCGCGCGCTTCCCGTTGAGCGTAGCTGACATCGAGCAGGTCACGATCAGGGGCACGCTCGTGCTCGGCGTCCTGGTCAACTGCGACGCGCCGCCGGACCTGACCGCGATCTACCGGGCCGTGACCGAACTGGCGGCCGACCTCGGCCTTGAGGCGGAGATCACCGCTGGCTCGGCCGAACGCCGTCCGAAGCGGTCGAGCCGGATCAGCGGCCGGCTGCACGTGACCCTGCTCGGCAACCCGCTGCGGCCCGACGCGGTCGCGGCGGTGGCCGGCCGGATCGCGGCGAGCGCCGCCAACATCGACCGGATCACCAGGCTGGCCAGCGACCCGGTGACCTGCGTGGAGATGGATGTCTCCGGCGCCGACCCGGCCGCCCTGCGGACCTCGCTGGCCCAGGTCGCCGCCGAGAACCGCGTCGACGTGGCCGTGCAGCCGGCCGGCCTGTACCGGCGGGCGATGCGGCTAATCGTGATGGACGTGGACTCCACGCTGATCCAGGACGAGGTCATCGACCTGCTCGCGGAGCGGGCCGGCTGCGCCGCCGAGGTCGCCAAGGTGACCGAGGCGGCCATGCGCGGCGAGCTCGACTTCGCGGCTTCGCTGCGGGAGCGCACCGCGCTGCTCGCCGGGCTGGACGCCGGGGTTCTCGACGAGGTGCGGACCAGCCTGCGGCTGACGCCCGGGGCGCGGACGCTGGTGCGGACCCTGAAGCGCCTCGGTTACAAGTGCGGGGTCGTCAGCGGCGGGTTCACCGCGGTGATCCAGCCGCTGGCCGACGAGCTCGGCATCGACTACGTGGCCGCGAACACCCTTGAGGAGTCGGGCGGCCGGCTGACCGGCCGGGTCCTCGACCCGATCATCGACCGGGAGGGCAAGGCCGCGGCGCTGCGCGCGTTCGCGCAGGCGGTGGGCGTCCCCCTGTCCCAGACCGTGGCGGTCGGCGACGGGGCCAACGACCTGGGAATGATCGGGGCGGCCGGCCTCGGCGTCGCGTTCAACGCGAAGCCGGTCGTCCGCGACGCGGCGGACACCGCCGTCAACGTCCCCTACCTGGACACGGTCCTGTACCTGCTCGGCATCCCCCGCGACGCGGTGGACCCGGCCGACCAGGAAGATTAAGACCAAGCCGAACAGCCCGTAAAAGCGCGCTGAACGCCGCCGAAAACGCCACGGTCCCCGCACCAGGGCGATCTGGTGCGGGGACCGCAAGGCATTACCGAGCCGGGGCTACCGGGTTACTCGGACGACGTGCTCGGTGACGAGTCCGGAACGGTGGTCACCGTCGCGTCGGCCTCGGTGGCTGACGCGGCCCCGGTCGCCGCCGGGGCTTCGACCGCCTCCGCGGGCGAGGTCGCCCCGCTGATCTCGGCGCTGGCCGGAGCCTCTTCGCCCATGCTGTGCGCCCGGCGCTTGGAGACGACGATCGCCCCGATGATGATGATCACCGCACCGAGCGCCACCCCGGTCCGCAGGCCGACGTTGGAGCTGTACTTGACCACGGAACTGGCGATCAGCAGCGAGACCAGGTTCGTGACCTTGAGCAGCGGGTTGATCGCGGGTCCTGCCGTGTCCTTGAACGGGTCGCCCACGGTGTCGCCGATGACGGTCGCCGCGTGCGCCTCCGAGCCCTTGCCGCCGTGCAGGCCGTCTTCGACCAGCTTCTTGGCGTTGTCCCACGCGCCACCGGAGTTGGCGAGGAACACCGCCATCAGCACGCCGACCGCGATCGCGCCCGCCAGGTACGAGCCAAGCGTTGCGTAGCCGAACGCGAAGCCGACCGCGATCGGGGTCAGCACGGCCAGGATGCCCGGCGTAATCAGCTCGCGCAGCGAGTCCGCGGTGACGATGTCAACGACGCGCGAGTAGTCCGGCTTCTCCTCGTAGGTCATGATGCCCGGGTGGTTCCTGAACTGCATCCGCACCTCGAGCACGACCCGCTGCGCGGCCCGGCCGACCGCCATGATCAGCAGGCTGGAGAACAGGAACACGACCGACGCGCCGATGATGAGCCCGACGAGAACGTTGGGCCGGTCAATGGACAGGGTGAACGAGCCGGCCGCGCTGCCGAGGGAGGTCTCGACCTGAGTGCGGAACGAGCCGAACAGCGCGGTCGCGGCGAGCACGGCCGTGGCGATCGCGATGCCCTTGGTGATCGCCTTGGTGGTGTTGCCGATCGCGTCCAGGTGGGTGAGCGCCTGGGCGCCCTCGCCCTCGACGTCGCCGGACATCTCGGCGATGCCCTGCGCGTTGTCGGTCACCGGGCCGAAGGAGTCCATCGACACGATCACGCCGACCGTGGTCAGCAGGCCCGTGCCGGCCATGGCGACCGCGAACAGCGCGATCGTGGCGTTGCCGGTGGCCAGCAGGTAGGAGCCGAACACCGCGGCGCCGATGAGCACCGCCGAGTACACGGCGGACTCCATGCCGGAGGAGATGCCGGACAGGATGACGGTCGCCGCGCCGGTCCGCGAGGCCTCCCCGATGTCCCGCACCGGGCGCCGGTTGGTCTCGGTGAAGTACCCGGTCAGCAGCTGGATCGCGGACGCGAGCACGATCCCGATCAGCACCGCGCCGAACGCTATCCACTGCGGGTCGCCGTTGTAGCCAGAGATCGAGGAGTCGGCGATGCCCGTGAACCCGCTGAACTTCGACGGCAGGAAGGAGAAGCAGAGAATCGCGACCCCGATCACCGAGATCACCGCCGAGATGAAGAACCCGCGGTTGATCGCGCTCATCCCGCTGCGGTCGCGCGCGAG
>DAHWEX010000422.1 GCA_027326205.1 Actinomycetota bacterium | reverse complement strand
CGGAGCCGGCCGTTTCATGCTGACTTACAACTCGTGACGCCGCCGCGGACCGACAACACCTCATATTAGGGATATACGGCACCCCCCACGACACCTACCGTCGGAGAGAAGGCCGGGTACACGAATTGACCCCGGCGCTCCAGAGAGGTGCGTGATGGAAAAAGCCCAGCTGAAGAAGGCCGCCTGGCTGAGCGCAGCGGGAACACTGGCAGCAACGGGTGTCGTCGGCGTGGCGCAGGGCACCGCACACGCCGCGGTTAGCTATTACTGCGAGGGTTACAACCCGGCCCAGGCGACAAGCGTCAGGACGGTCGAGTCATACCCGGCGAAAACCATTGGCCCCATGAATTACCCGAAATTTAGCCTCCGCTGGGGCGTCATCGACGGCAACGTCGTTCTCTGGACGCGGGAGTCCACGGCCGTGTCTGGTTACCTCGATCTGGACTGGGGCCCGAGCGCCAACAATAACACCCACTGGAAGTGCAGCGTCACGACCAATTACTCCACCGCGAATTACACCACCGGGGTTTCCTACGGCTTCTACAGCAGCGCGTACTATTTCAGGCCGTGCGTAATGCGGAGATCCTGGACGGCCGACGCGGGCAGCCAGTACGCCTATGGCCCGTGGGAGTGCGGCGGCTGGGCGACAGGCGACTAGCCGCCGCGGCGGAACCGCTCGCTCGTGCCTGGCCCGGCCGTGCGTGGCCGGGCACGGCGCTCGGCATCACCTCGCTAGCCCGCGCTACCGCCATTTTCCGTTCCTTATCGTCGCCCCACTCTCTCCAGACCAATTCCCGGCTGCCGAAACGGGCCAATCAGGTCAGGTAGAGCTTACGTGAGCGCGCCGTTCCCGGACGGCACACCGTGTCAGGTCAGCGGTGACTCGCCGGCCACGCGGATTCCCGCCGGGCCGGCTGCCGCGACCTGCGCGCCTGACCGGCCAGACGTCCCCCGGCTGAGGGTCATCCGGCACTAACGGCACCGCCGGCGTGACGCTCAACTGGACCCAGAAAAGTCCAGCAAGGGGGATCCCATGATCGAGGTCACCGTGGCCGCGCTGGCCGCTCAGCCGTTCCTGCGGGGCATGACGCCGGGCCAGCTCGGCTCGCTCGCCGAGGCCGCGTCAGACGTCAAGTTTCCCCGGGGGCACCGGATCTTCGAGGACGGCGGCCCCGCCACCAGGTTCTGGCTGATCCAGTCCGGTCACGTCAGCCTGGAGGTGCAGGTACCCGGCGGGGAGCCGGTCATCGTCGACAGCATCCGCATGGGGGAGCTGCTCGGCCTTTCCTGGCTGTTCCCGCCGTACCGCTGGTCGCTGCGGGCGGTCTGCGCCAGCCCGGTCGAGGTGTTCGAGTTCGACGCCGCCGCCGTCCGGGAGCACTGCGCGGCCGACCCCGCATTCGGCTACGAGTTCAGCCGCCGGGTGATCCCGGTGCTGGCCATGCGGCTGCGCGGCACCCGGGCCAGGCTGATCGCCAGCTCCCATGGCGCGGCGAGCTCGTGGTGAACGGCGACGCGAAGCGGGAGGGGCTCGCCTCCGCTTCTCGCGGATCTCGATTGCGCGGTGCGCGATTCCGGCTTCTCGGCCGGTCTCGTTGCTCCGCGTCCCTCCGGGTCCCTCCCGCCATTTCCCATACAACTCTCCTCGTTCCCCCGCCGCAAGGGGCCAAAGGTCCCCACTGCGCCGGCCAGCGGCCCGTGCGGCGCGAAGGCTCAGCGGCGCCCGCTCCGCGCTACTGCCCCGTGTCCGCCTCCCCGAGCGCTTCCGCCATCGAGCCGTCGAGCACCGCGGTGGCCTCGACGTCGGCGCCGCGCAGCAGGTAGGCGGAGTGCAGCAGTTCGGGCCGCGCCTTCAGCTCGGCGGCGGTGCCGCTGTAGCGCAGCGCGCCGCCCTCCATGACGTGCGCGCCGGTGGCGAGGGCGAGCGCGACGGTGGCGAACTGCTCGATCAGCAGGACGCCGGCCCCGTCGGCCGCCACCCGCCTGATGACCGGGATCAGCTGGTTGACGACCACCGGGGCCAGCCCCAGGGAGAGCTCGTCGATCAGGATGAACCTGGGCTGGGAGACCAGCGCCTGGGCCAGCACCACCATCTGCTGCTCGCCGCCGGACAGCAGCCGGGCGGAGACGTTCAGCCGCTCGCCGAGCCGGGGGAACAGCTCGAACGCGCGGGCCCGTCCCTCGGCGGCGGCCTGCTTGCTCAGCGCGTACGTCGCGACCTTGATGTTGTCGTCGACGGACAGGTCCGGCAGCAGCCGGCGCCCCTCGGGGACGATCGCGATCCCGGCGGCGCGGATCCTCTCCGGCCGTTTCCCCGCGAGCTCGGTGCCGTCGAGCGACACCGACCCGGCGCGCGGCTTGAGTACCCCGCCCACGGCGAGGACCAGCGAGGACTTGCCCGCCCCGTTCGCGCCGAGCAGGGCGGTGACCTCACCGGCGGGAACCGGGATCGTCACGTCCCTGACGACCGGGCGGCCGCCGCGCTCGACGGTCACGTTACGGAGCTCCAGGCGGGGAGGACGGGGGGCCGTCTCCCCGGGAGATGACGGTGACATCGGTTAGACCACCTCCGCGGTTCCGAGGTACGCGCGCATGACGTGCTCGTCGCGCAGCACCTGCGCGGTCGGGCCGGACGCGATCAGCCTGCCGAAGTCGAGCACCGCGGTCGTCTCGCAGACCGCGTTGACCAGCACCATGTCGTGGTCCACCAGGATCGTCAGCGCCCCGGTCTGCGCCGGGATGGCCCTGATCACCCCGGTCAGGTGGCTGGTCTCATCGTCCGGCAGCCCGGCGGCCGGCTCGTCGAGCAGGACCAGCCGGGGCCTGCCCGCGACCGCGCGGGCGACCTCGACCAGCCGCCGCTGCCCGGCCGTCAGCGACCCGACCTTGGCCCACGGCGAGATGCCGCCGCCGACGAACGCGATGGACGCGAGCACGTCGTCCCGGCGGGCCGGCCCGCGCAGCTTGGAGTGGATCATCGAGACGTTGTCGTAGACCGACAGGTCGGAGATCGCCTGCTCGGTCTGGAACGTGCGGCGGACCCCCCACCGGGCGCGGCGGTAGTGCGCCAGCTTCAGCAGGTCGTCACCGAAGGCCGTCACGCTGCCGGAGACGGGGCGCACGAACCCGGACAGCACGTTGAAGAACGTGGTCTTGCCCGCGCCGTTCGGGCCGATGAGGCCGCAGACGCCCTTCTCGAAGCGCAGGTCCATGCCGTCAAGCGACGTCACGCCGCCGTACCTGACGGTCAGGTTCTTGACCTCGATCACCGGGCACCTCCCTTCCCTGTCGAGGCCGGCGCGCCCGCGGGCGCCGGTCCCGCCGCGACCGCGGCGGGCCTGCGCCACAGGCGGCTGATCAGCCGGTACAGGCGTTTCATGTCCTTGGGGAACTGGTCGGCGATGCCGCCAGGCGCGGTCGCGAGCACCTGCATGACGCCGATGCCGAACACGATGATGAGCCAGTCGTTCGGCACGCCCCAGTTCTGCAGCAGCGCCGGCAGGAACGCCTGCAGGAACCCGGCGATCACGGCGCCCGCCAGGCTGAACGCGCCGCCCATGAGCACCACGGCGAGCAGTTCGATGGAGTTCTGGATCGGGAAGTCGATCGAGAACAGCTCGCGGTCGGCGCCGGCCAGCAGCGCCCCGGCCACGCCGGTGACGAACGCCGCCAGGGCCATGGCCCAGAGCTTGTAGAACGTGGTGTTGATGCCGGCGGCCAGGGCCGAGGGCTCGCTCTGCCTGATCGCAGCCCAGGCCCGCCCCGGCCTGGTCCGCAGGTGCGCGAACACGAGCACGAACATCACGATCGCGACGATCACCGCGAACCGGTAGAACGCCGGGTCGGTGCCGGCGAACGACGGCCGCCTGATCTGCGGGGTGTGCAACTGGGAGCCGTTGTAGCCGGAGAAGCCGCCGCCGCCGTTGGGGAAGTTGAGCGTCGCCTCGATGACGGACACGCCCCCGGCGAGCATCAGCGTGATCAGCGCCAGGTAGAGGCCGCGCAGCCGGAGCGCGGGCAGCGTGATCAGCGAGCCGATGACCATCGTGGCCAGGCCGGCCTCGATAACCACCAGAACGTACGGCTGGGAGGTGGCGAACAGCAGCCGCGCACCGACCCAGGCGCCGATCGTCAGCACGGCGAGCTGTCCCAGGGAGTACAGGCCGACGCGGCCGACGAGCAGGCCAAGGCCGAGCGTCACGATGGAGTAGACGGCCACCTGGGTCATCGTGTCCGTGTAGTACGCCGACATGAGCGGCGGCAGCGCGAACAGGGCCAGCAGCAGCAGCGCGACGATGACGGCCGCGCGGGTAAGCGAGCGGCGGTCCGCGAGCGGGCCGCGGCGGCCGGCTGCGGGCGCCTCGGGACCGGCGGTGTCGATCACTGCGGCCTCACCCTTCCTCGCGCGAGCGCGTCATGACCTGGCCGCGCGACATGACGAGCAGGGCGATGGCGGCGAGCACGAACGGCGTCATGTCCTGGTAGTTGTCGATCTGGGTGATCGGCGTGAGCAGGTCGTGGACCAGGCCGATCACGAGGGCGGCGGCGAACGTGACCGGGATCGAGCGCAGCCGGCCGATCAGCGCGGCCGCCAGCGAGGAGATCACCACCGTGAACACCAGGGTGGTGTCGTCGAGCGCGGACAGGTCGGCCAGCAGGATCCCGGCGATGCCCGACAGCAGCCCGCAGCCGAGCCAGGCGGCGGCCTCGACCCGGCGGACCGGGACGCCGAGCGTCGCGGTGATCTCCCGGTCGTTGGCCATCGCCCGCATCGCGGTGCCCAGCTTGGAGTAGCGCAGGAACGCGCCGGTGCCGGCCGTGATGAGCACGCCGAGGCCGAGCGCGACCACCTGCGTCCAGGTGACCTGCAGCTGCCCGATCGTGAAGCCGCCGTTGTCGGTCGGGAACGAGATCGCCGGAGACTGGCCGCCGCTCGTCGGCCACGCCAGGTCGATGGCACCGAAGAGCACCAGCGCCAGGCCCAGGGTGGAAACGGACTGCACGAGCGGGCCGCGCCCGGCCAGGGCAGGCCCGAAGAGCATGCCGTAGCCGAGCGTCACCACGCCGGCGAACACGATGCACGTGATCCAGCCGACCCAGCCGGGGTTGCCCGCCTTGATGATGGAGTACGCGATGAAGGCCCCCATCGCGCCGACCGCGCCGAACGCGAGGTTGAGCACCCCGGTGGCGCGGTACAGCACGACCAGCCCGACCCCGGAGAGGGCGTAGAGCCCCCCCAGGGCCAGGCCGGTCACGATGTAGGGCTGAAATGCTGCCCAGCTCGGCATGTAACTGTTTCAGTCCCTTGGTTGCGTTGAAGAGCCCCGCTAGCCGACCGCCGGCGCGGTGCCGGCGACGGCCCGGTAGGCGGCGATCTGCGGGTCGGCCGCGGAAATCAGCGTGCACCCGCCGCCCGAGGAGGCCTGGACGAACTTCCCGTTGTCCGGGGTGACCGTGTAGTCCATGTTGTTCGGGATGTGCTCGGCGTAGTTTCCGTAGGTGAACCCCTGGCAGAGCATCCCGGTGTTGAAGTTGGAGACCGCCTGAAGCGCGGCGCTCACCGAGGCGATCGTGTAGGGCCCGGTGACGCTCTCCAGGGCGTGCGTCGCGATCTCGCCGATCGTGAAGCCCATCTCGGAGAACGAGCCGACGCCGCCGGAGACGTTCGCGCCGTACTGCTTGAGGATGGCGTAGAACAGCTCGGCGGTCTGGCTGGTGTTCCCGTCAAGCGGGAGCAGTTCGGAGTTGACGAACAGCTTGCCGTTCCACTTCGGGCCGAGCTGGGCCGCCAGGAAGTCGGTGTTGCACGGGGTGGAGCACGCCCAGTACTTGACCCGGTCTTCCAGGTTGAGCTTCTGCGCGGCCTCCAGGATCAGCAGCGCCTCGGGCGGGGTGAAGTTGAGCACGACCGCGCCGGACGGCCCGGCCGCGATGACCAGCTTCGTCGCGATCGCGTTGGCGCTGGTGATCGGCACGTTCTCGGTGAAGTCCTGGATCGGCACGCCCTTGGCCTTGGCCAGCGCGTTGGGACCGTCCGCGATGTAGCCGGTGTTGGGCACGTTGGACTGGTCGAAGGCGATCTTGGCCGCGCCTTGGGCCATCACGTACTGGACCGCGCCGTCGCTGGAGTAGCGCGGCCCCATGTTCACCGAGGCGGTGTTCGGCGTGGAGTAGCACTCGGGGTCGATGCCCGCGCCGAGCACGTCGATGCCCACGCTCTTCCAGTAGGCCGCGTCCACCGAGCACTCGATGATCGAGCTGTTGCCCATCATGCCGACCACGTGGTCGCTGGTCACGAGCTGCTTGGCGAGCGCGGCGATCTGCGGCGGGTTGGTCTGCTCGGTCTGCGGGAAGTACCTGATCGGGTGGCCGTTGATCCCGCCGTTGGCGTTGACGCACGCGAAGTACGCCCCGGTCATGTTCTCGATGTCGCTGAAGTCGGTGCCCGGCTGCTTGGTGTCGATCGCGCCGATGTTGATCGGCGTGCCGGTGGCGGCGACGCCCGGCTTGGTGCCGCAGGCCGAGGCGGAGACGGCGGCGCCGCCCCCGGAGGAACCCGACGCGGCGGACGAGGCCGCGGTGCTCGCGGCCGCCGACGAGGCCGGGCTCGCACTCGAGCCTGAGGCGCTGCTCGAGCTGCACGCGGCGAGCGCGCCGAGCGACAGCGCCGCGACGGCGGCGACCGCCGCGCGCGTCCGCCAGTGGACGGTTCTATTCATGTGCTCTGCCTTCTCGTGGCCAACGGCGAATCATTCATCTTCCGAACGGGTTCGTGCTCCGCGTCGCGGCGCGGCTTTCTCCCCGTGGGCTAGCCGAAAGAAGACGCCGTTCACCGGTCCACAAGTAAACGGTGCTTCTTTGCACTGCCTTGACAATGTGTTTTGACTTTCAAGCAGCTATCGCGTGTTCCTTGAATTATGGGCATGCGACAGGGGCTGGTCGTATACTTCGGAGAGAACGGTTTCATCACGTTTCACCGCTTATCAGTCCCCTCCTCACTCGTCCGGTCCCGTCACAAGCCCGAACTTAACGGCGACGATCGCATGGACGCTGACCCGGAACAATTGCGCCGGCCGCCAAACTAGCCGGCCATAATAGTGCGGCCGATCACAAACCCTGAGATCGCAAGATTCACCTGCGTATCGCCGGTAACAGCCCCGGAAGGCCCGCGCCCGTCGGTGACCAGCCCGCCACCGGACTACCTGCCCCTCAATCGAAATGAGCGGCCCGAGCTTGTGCGGGGCTTCACAATCTCCGCCGTCCGGCAGACAGCCGGCGCCACTTGCTGTTATCAGAGTGTGCCGGGCGGCCAGGGCAACGGGGCACCGAAAGCCCGGCCGTCGCCGCACCGGACCGCCGCTTTCCCGGCGGTGCCGTAATTCGGCGCGATACGAGCCATCCAAAACCCGGATATCCGGGCGTCACGGCCGCGATGCGCCGCTATTCGCACGCGGACGCGCGCCGTCGCCCGGCCGGGCAAAGCCGGAAATAGCGCGGCCCCGGCCGGCACGTCGTGCCGGCCGGGGCCGTATGCGGTAGCGGATCGCCCGGTGACTACAGCCCGGCCTGGGTGCGGAGCTGGTCGGCCTTGTCCGTGCGCTCCCAGGTGAAGCCGTCGCCGGCGCGGCCGAAGTGACCGTAGGCGGCGGTCTCCCGGTAAACCGGACGGCGCAGGTCGAGGTCGCGCAGGATGGCCCCCGGGCGCAGGTCGAAGTTCTCCCGCACCAGCTCGGCGATCGCCTTGCGGGAGATCTTCTCGGTGCCGAACGTCTCGACGAGCAGCGAGAGCGGGCGGGCGATGCCGATCGCGTAGGCGACCTGGACCTCGGCGCGGTCGGCCAGGCCGGCCGCGACGATGTTCTTGGCGACGTACCGGGCGGCGTACGCGGCCGAGCGGTCCACCTTGGACGGGTCCTTCCCGGAGAACGCGCCGCCGCCGTGCCTGGCGAACCCGCCGTAGGTGTCGACGATGATCTTGCGCCCGGTCAGGCCCGTGTCGCCGACCGGACCGCCGATGACGAACCGGCCGGTCGGGTTGACGTAGAACTCGTCCTTCAGGCGGGCCGGGTCGTACAGGTCGGCCGGCAGCGTCCGCAGCACGACCTCGTCCCAGAGCGCCTCGGGCAGCTTGGACTCGACGCCGTCCTGGTGCTGGGTGGAGATCAGCACCTTCTCGATCTCCACCGGCTTCCCGGCCTCGTCGTAGCGGACGGTCACCTGGGTCTTGCCGTCGGGGCGCAGGTAGGGCAGCGTGCCGTCGTGCCGGACCTCGGACAGCCGCTTCGCCAGCTTGTGCGCGAGGATGATCGGGGTCGGCATGTACTCGGGCGTCTCGTTCGTCGCGTAGCCGAACATCATGCCCTGGTCGCCGGCCCCGATCTTGTCGAGCGGGTCCGCGGACCCGGAGACCCGGCCCTCGTGCGCGGTGTCGACGCCCTGGGCGATGTCGGGCGACTGCCGGTCCATCGCGACGACCACGCCGACCGCGTTGCCGTCGAAGTAGTACTCGCCGTTGTCGTAGCCGATGCCGTTGACGACGTCGCGCGCCACCTTCGCGTAGTCGATCGCCGTCGAGGTGGTGATCTCGCCGGCCACCACGATGAGACCGGTGGTGAGCAGCGTCTCGCACGCCACCCGCGAGTACGGGTCGCCGGCCAGGGCCGCGTCGAGGACCGCGTCTGAAATCTGGTCGGCGATCTTGTCCGGATGGCCCTCCGTCACCGACTCGGAAGTGAAGAGGAATCCGCTATCCGACATTGTTGTCTCCTGTTAGCTGGGAGGCACTCTCTCCCGGGACGGGAGATGGGCTGGTTGATGGGGTGTCTAGCTCTGCTCGGACAATCGCCGCGCCAGCTACCATAGCGCGCAGTTTGCTCCTTGCCACTTCGGGCGCGAGATGTCGCAGCCCGCAGTCGGGGTTCACCACGAGCCTGGCGGGGTCCATGTACTCCAGCGCGCGCCTGATCCGGGCGGCGACGAGGCCGGGGGTCTCCACGGCCGGCGACTTCACGTCGATCACGCCGAGGCCGAGCGCGGACGGCCAGCCGTACTCCCTGATCAGCCGGAGGTCCTCAAGTCCCTTGCGGGCGAACTCCAGCACCAGCTGGTCGACCCGGGCCGTGAGCACCGCCGGGAACAGGAAGTCGTAATGCCCCTCCCAGGAGGGCCGGGCGTACCTGTTGCCGTAGCAGACGTGCAGCGCCCAGGTGACCGGGACGCCCTCGGTGACGAGGTTGACCGCCTCGACCGCCAGGGCCGCCTGCTCCGGGTAGCCCGCCAGGAACGGCTCGTCGATCTGCAGGTACCGGGCTCCCGCCGCCGCCAGCAACCGCGCCTCGCGGTTGAGCCGCAGCGCCAGGGCCCGGACGAGGTCCGCCGGGTCCCGGTACGCGTCGTCGGCGAGCATGAGCCGGCGCGACAGGGAGAACGGCCCGGTGAACGAGAACTTGACCGGGCGGTCGGTCAGCGCGCGGGTGAACTCGAAGTCACCCGCCAGGCCGAGCCCGGACAGCTTGCCGTCCACCGGCAGCGGCGCGGTCACCGTGGCGTGGTAGTAGTCGTAGTAGTCCGCCTTGGCCCGCTGCGCGATGTGCACGCCGGGGATCCTGGCCAGGAAGTAGTCGATGTCGTTGTCCCGGCGCAGCTCGCCGTCGGACACGATGTCGATGCCGGCCCGTTCCTGGTCCTTGACGGCGGCCTTGATCGCCACCTCGTGGATCTCGGTCAGGTGCGCGGCGCTGATCCGGCGCTGGTAGTACTCGGTCTTGAGCCGTTCCAGCCACTCCGGGACGCTGTAGGAACCGACGACGGTCGTGGGGAGCAGCATGCTAGTCCCTGACCTGGGCGGCCAGCGTCTTGACGTTGGAGGAGGGACGCTGCGTGAACGGGGAGAACCGCACCCCGAAGCCGCGGCGGCTCGCCAGCAGCTGCAGCAGCGGCCCGTTGACCCAGTTGACAACCGAGCCGTCGTACTTGCCCGGTCCGAAGAACCCGGTGCGGTAGTCGCGCGGCGACGTCGTGAACAGGTCGTGGCAGACGAGCCTGCCGAACGGGTGCAGCAGCGGCAGCGTGTCCGCGAACGACGAGAGCGCCCCGTTGGACACGTGCATCCGGACGTCGCCGCCCGCGGCGAGCAGCGGGCGGAGGATCTCCCCGGTCACCGTCGGGGTGATCCGGTAGGTGTCCAGGCCCTCCAGCGGCACGTACCGCTCGGCTTGGCGCAGCGCGTCCCATACCGCCTGCCAGAACAGCACCGCCTGGCCGGTGTCGGGGAACTTGTCCGGCTGCGACTCGGCCAGCAGCTCCGGCCCGATCCGCAGCAGCCGCTCGGTGAGCTGGGCGATCTCGGCCCGGTTCAGCCCGAACCGGGCGGCCACCGAGTCCGCGGCCGCCTCGTCGAGGTAGGAGCGCGCCTGCACCAGGTACATCCGTCCCCTGATGACCGCGACCTCGTCGCTCGGCAGGTTGTCGTAGACGTTGGAGATGTACACCAGGAACGCCTTGCCCGCGAGGAACCCGACCGATCCCGAGAGCCTGGTCGCCTCCAGGACCAGCCCGGACACATGCTCACCGTGGTGCGCCACCTCCTGCGTGGCCCGGTCGAGCACGTGCGCGGAGTAGTCGCCCATCAGGTAGTGCAGCCGCCGGTAGTAGTCGCGGCCGTGCCGGCGGTCAAGCTCGACGAACTCGTCCAGCCAGGTGCGCGCCTGCCCGCCGTTCCCCACCCCAAGCTCGATGACGTACAGCTCCCCGGGCAGGGCGCGCCGCGACGCTAGCTCGTCCCAGTTCTTGAACAGGTCCAGGATGGTCTCGCGGGCGGCGGCGGAGTTGCGGGCGTCGGACTCACCGCCCGGCAGCGCCTGCTCGAACCCCTTGCCGGTGCTCTTCTCCCAGGCGGCGAGCGCCTGCCAGTACAGCGCGTTGAACCGCCACACGCAGCTCCCGGAGCCCGGCACCCACGGTTCAAGCCACACCCGGCGTGGCGCGCCGTCACCGGGAGCGGCCGCCGCGGGACCGCCGCCGTCGGCGTGGACCGCGTCCGAGAGCGCCGCGGCCACCGCGGCGGCCACGTCCGTCTCCGGCCGCGCGGCGCGCCGCAGGTCCAGCGCCAGCTCGTGGCCGTCAACGGAAGCCGAGCCGTCGGCCGAGAGCACCGGGCGGACCATGACCGTGTCCCGGAAGTTCGCCTTGTACTGGATCCAGTCGCAGACCACGCGGGTCGTGGCCAGGTCCGCGGCGGAGCCGGCCAGCGCCTCGATCATCGGCGCGATCGCGCCCCGCGCACCGGCCGACTCGCGCAGCCGCTTGACGGCCCTGATGTCAATCTCCACCGGCGCCTGCCATCCCCCGGGGGGACGCCTCCCCGTGCCCCGCCCGGTACGCGCCCGCCGGGGAAACCCGCGCAAAAGCCACGGTCATATCCGGGCCGCCCGCACCGCGGAAAAGCCACGGCGGAAATAGCCGCGGCGCCGCCCGGAAATCTCAGGGCGCCTCTCTAGCCTTCGCGCACCCGATGCGGCAGCGCGGCTGCCGTCTATTTCTTCCGCATATTCCTGTGCAGCGGGATCCTGGGGGCGGTGGCAAAAAGGATAAGGCGCATTAGTGGCGGCCCACAGGTCAGCCCTTGGGCCCCGGCTTTCTCTCACATTCCTCATGCTGCCTCAGCCGGCGCACCCCGGGACATCGCCTGCCGCACAACCTTTGCCACGAGGGCCTGTGCACCGCAACAAACGGCGGTAGGCCCGCCAGCCGGCCAGGCCTACCGTGTTCCCGCAGGTCACAAAGGTAATCTACGGGCGAATAGCCCGCTTGGTTAAAAACGGCTCACCACCTGCTCGCCGAGCAACTCGATGTGCGCGACGTCGGACGGCCCGTACACGTGCAGGTAGACCGTGTCCGCGCCCTGGTCCGCGAGGTCTTCGATCACCCGGATGAGGTCGCCGGCGTAGCCGGCGACCCCGGCGGCCAGCAGGCGGGCGCCCGGTTCGCCGAGGGACTCCTTCCTGCGCTCCAGGTCGGCGGGGTCGCGGCCGATGCAGGTGGGCACGGTGGCGGACATCCGGACCGTCGACGGGTCGCGGCCGACGACGTCGGTGCAGACGCGCCTGAAGTTGGCGTACCGCTCGCGGAGCTCCAGGCCCAGGGCGCCGTTGAACTCGTCGGCGTACCGGGCGGCGAGCGCCGGGGTCCGCTTGGCGCCGGCCCCGCCGATGATGACCTTCGGCCGCGATGACCAGCGCGGGATCGACGCGCAGTCCTTGACCTGGTAATACTTCCCGTCGTAGCTGAACCGCCCGCCCGGCTCGGTGTCCCAGATGCCGGCCAGGATCGCGAGCTGCTCTTCGAGCCGGTCGAAGCGCTCGCCCAGGGGCGGGAACGGGATGCCGAAGTACTCGTGCTCGCGTTCGTACCAGGCGGCCCCGATGCCGAGCTCGGCGCGGCCGCCGCTCATCTGGTCAACGGTGGCGACCTCGACGGCGAGCTGGCCGGGGAGCCGGAACGTCGAGGCGTTGACGAGGGTGCCGAGCCGGATCCGCCCCGTCTCCCGGGCAAGCCCGGCGAGGGTGGTCCACGAGTCGGTCGGCTGGTAGCCGAGGTCGTCGGCGTCGATGCCGAGGTAGTGGTCAGAGCGGAAGAAGGCGTCGAAGCCGCCCGCTTCCGCCGCCTTGGCGAGGGCGAGGATCTGTGCGTAGCTGGCGCCGTGGTGTGGTTCGAGCAATATCCGCAGCCGCATGGGTTACCCCTGGGCCTTCGCGGTGCCCGGCAGCGCGGAGGCCGCGTGCTGCGCCGCGGCCGCGGCGCCGGGCGGCGCGCCCCCGGTCAGCGGGAAATGGCAGGCGACGAGGTGTCCGGGGGCAAGCTCCCGCGGCTGCGGCACCTCGGCCGCGCACTGGTCGGCGGCGCGGGGGCACCGGGTGCGGAAGCGGCAGCCGGACGGCGGGTTGACCGGCGAGGGCGGCTCCCCGCGCAGGGTGGCGGTGGCGCGCGCCGCCCCGGGCTCGGTCGAGGGAATGGAGTCGAGCAGCGCCTTGGTGTACGGGTGCAGCGGCGTCTTGTAGACCAGCTCGCCGGGGCCGACCTCGCAGAGCTTTCCGAGGTACATCACCGCGACCCGGTCGCTGACCTGCTTGACCAGGGCCAGGTCGTGGGCGATGAACAGGTAGGACAGGTTCAGCTCGCGGCGGAGCTGTTCGAAGAGGTTGAGCACCTGCGCCTGGATCAGCACGTCGAGCGAGGACACGGCCTCGTCGCAGATGATCAGCGACGGGGAGAGCGCGAGCGCCCGGGCGATCGCGACGCGCTGCGCCTGGCCGCCGGACAGCTCCCTGGGGTGCCGCCTGGCGTACCGCGCGGGATCGAGTCCCACCAGGTCGAGCAGCTCGTCGACCCGCTTGCGGCGGGCGTCACGGTTCCCGCTGCGGTAGGCGGTCAGCGGCTCCTCGACGATGGACCGCACCCGCCACTTGGGGTCAAGGGAACCGAACGGATCCTGGAACACGAACTGCATGTGCCGCCGTGCCTGGAGCAGCTGCCCGCCGCGCAGCCTGGTCAGGTCGGTGCCCCGGAACACGACCGTGCCCGCCTTGGGGCGCGGTGCCTGGAGCACCGCGCGGGCGAGGGTCGACTTGCCCGACCCGGTCTCGCCGACAATGCCGAGCGTCTCGCCGGCCATGACGTCGAACGACACGCCGGAGACCGCCTGCACGACGCCGCTGCGGCCGCCACCGCGCTCGCGCACCACGAACTCCTGGACCAGGTCCCGGGCCGACAGCAGGGGTTCGGCTGGTGTTGCTTCCGCACTCACGCAGGGACTCCGTTCTCGCAGGGGTGCCAGCAGGCCCAGCGGTGCCCGGGGGCGTGCTCGGTCAGGGGCGGCGTCTTCGCCGCGCAGTCGTCGGCCGCGGCCGGGCAGCGGGGCGCGAACGAGCAGCCGGCCGGAAGCGCCGTGGGGTCCGGCGGGCGGCCGCTGACCACGGGCAGCTCGGTGTGCGCGGTCCGCTCCAGGTGCGGGATCGCGTCGAGCAGCGCCCGGGTGTACCGCATCTTCACGGTTCCGCCCGCGCCGAACAGCCGGGTGGCCGGGGCCTGCTCCACGATCTTGCCCGCGTACATGACGATCACCTCGTCCGCGTAGGACGCGGCCAGGCCCAGGTCGTGGCTGATCAGGATCAGCGCCATGCCGAGCTCGGCCTGCAGGTCGAGCAGCAGCTCCATGATCTGCGCCTGGGTGGTCACGTCGAGCGCGGTGGTGGCCTCGTCCGCGATCAGCAGCTTGGGCCGGCAGGCGAGCGCCATCGCGATCATGATGCGCTGCCGCATGCCGCCCGATAGCTGGTGCGGGTACTCGTGGAACCGGCGCTCGGGCGCCGGGATGCGGACCAGCCGGAGCAGTTCGACCGCCTGGACGTGCGCCTCGGACCTGGCGACCTTCCGGTGCGCCCTGATCGCCTCGGTGATCTGCACGCCGACCCGCATCGTCGGGTTCAGCGACCGCGCCGGGTCCTGGAAGATCATCGCCATGTCCTGGCCGCGGTGCCTGCGCAGCTCGCTGTCGGACAGCCCGATCATCTCGGTGCCGCGCAGCCGCGCCGAGCCGCTGACCTCGGCGCTCGCGGGCAGCAGGCCCATGAGCGCGCGACAGCCGACCGTCTTGCCGGAGCCCGACTCGCCGATGATGGCGAGCGTCCGGCCCGCGTCGACCTGGTAGCTGAGGCCGTCGACGGCGCGGATCTCGCGGCCGTCGGCCGCGAAGGCGACCCGCAGGTCCTCGACCTGCAGCAGCGCGCCGGCCGCCTGGGTACCGTTCACTGGACTCCCCACCGCTCGCGCAGCGCGTCGCCGAGCGTGTTCAGCGCCACCACGGTGATCAGCAGCACGATGCTCGGGATCAGGACATATTCCGGCTGGGCGGTCAGAATCTGCTGGCCCTGCGCGATCATCGAGCCCCAACTCGCCTCGGGCAGCGGGATGCCGTAGCCGAGGAAGTCCAGGGCGCCTTCCAGGATGATCACGACGCCGACGCCGAGCAGGCTGAACGTCACGATGCCCGGCATGATGTTCGGCAGGATGTGGCGGCCGATGATCCGCCAGGAACGGGTCCCGGACAGCCGCGCGGCGGTCACGTAGGGCAGCCCGCGCACGGTCGTCGTGGCGCCCCGCGAGATCCGGCCGAACGCCGGGACGGCGAACACCGACAGCGCCCAGATCACGTGCACTTCGCTGGGCCCGAGGCCCTCGGCGATCACGAGCGCGAGCACCAGCGCGGGGAACGCGATCAGGATGTCCAGCAACCGCGAGAGCACCCCGTCCACCCAGCCGCCGAAGTACCCGGCGGCGACCCCCAGCGTGACGCCGATCACCATGCCGATGGCGGTGACCGAGAAGGCGACCTCGAACGCCACCTGGCCGCCGTAGACGAGCTGGGAGAAGATGTCGACGCCCTGCACGTTCGTGCCGAGCAGGTGCCCGGGCGAGAACGGCGCCTCGTTGTTGTAGATGATGTCCCCGCTGGTTGACGAGGGCATCGTGACGGCCAGCGGCAGCACGAAGCAGATGGCCAGCAGCAAGAGGAGGATCCCGGCCGGCACCCAGAGCCGCAGCGCCCGGCCGATCCGCTGCGACCGCAGGCGTCGGGTGCTGACCAGGGAAGGCAACGGCGGCGCGGCCGCGGTCGCGAGCAGTGCGTCAGGAGTTGGAACTGCCATACCGGATCCTTGGGTCGAGTACCGCGTACGCCAGGTCGGCGAGGAGGTTACCGAGCACGGTCACCAGTGCGAAGACCAGCGTGATCCCCTCCACGAGCGGCGCGTCGTGATTGGAGATGCCGGTCAGCAGGTCGTTGCCGATGCCCTGCACCTGGAAGATCGTCTCGATGATGGCCGCCGCGCCGACCAGGCCGCCCAGGTTGAGGCCGATGACGGTGATGAGGTTGAACACGGAGTTGCGCAGCGCGTGCCGCAGCAGGACGCGCCACGGCGGGACGCCCTTCGCCTTGGCGGTGACGATGTAGTCCTCCCGCTGCATCTGCTCGACCATGTCGGCCCGCAGCAGCCGGGTGTAGATCGCGAACAGCCCGAACCCGATCGAGCAGGCGGGCAGGGTCAGGTTCTCGAAGAACGAGCCGGGGCCGGTGACCGGGCCGGACAGCACCGGAAACCAGCTCAGCTTGACCGCGAACACGATGATGAGCAGGAACGCGAACACGTACGGCGCCGTGGACAGCCCGAGCATGCTGACCGCGAGGCTGATCCGGTCGGCGATCCCGTTCGGCCGACGCGCCGCCAGCGACGCCACGATGACCGCCAGCGCCACCGAGACCACCAGCGCGTACAGCAGCAGTCCCAGGGTGGTGGGCACGTGGACGGCGAGTTCGTGGTTGACGCTCGCGCCCTGGACCGTGGTGCCGAAGTTTCCGTGCAGCACGTTGACCAGCCAGTGCCAGTACCGCTGCCAGAACGGCTGGTCGAGGCCGAGCGTGTGGTTGAGCGCGGCCACCGCGGCGGGGCTGGCGTTCAGCCCGAGTACCGCCTGGGCGGTGTCGTTGGGCAGCGCGCTCATGACCGAGAAGGTCAGGAACGTGACGCCGACGAGCACCGGGACGGCGGCCAGCAGCCGTCGTCCCACCACCCGCAGCGCGGGCGAGCCGGTGAGCCGGCGCGCGCCGTTGCGCGCGCCGGCCTCCCGCTGGAGCTGGGTTTGCTGAACCAGCGCCATGTGTTATCTAACCCTCCTTGTTTACCGTTTACCCGCCGGCCAGGAAGACCGGTCAGGATGACGACGGGTTGTAGTACACGTCCTCCCACGGGATCGTCGGCACGACCGCGACCGAGGCCAGCGGCGTGGTGAGGCCGGGGCCGCTGACACCGTGCACCGAGACGTTCGGCGGGGAGAAGTTGAAGAAGAACGGGCCGTAGTAGTTCTTGGCGATGTAGGACGCCGCCTGGTTGTAGAAGCCGCACCGGGTGGAGAGGTTGGTGGACCCCGCCGCCTCGCTCAGCAGGTTGTCAAGCGTGGGGTCGTGCACCCCGCTGAACGGCGAGTGGGAGTTGAAGCGGAAGGCGACGCCGACGCCGGTCGCCGGGTCGTAGGCGCCCGCGGTCTGCACCATCGCCTGCCAGGACTTGCCGCTGTTCGCCTCGAAGGCGGCGATCAGGCCGGACAGCGGCCAGGCCGACTGCTTGACGTGCAGCCCGAGCGCCTCCCACTCGGTGGCCAGCGCCTGCATGGAATCCTGCGCGGTCTGGAGGGAGATCGTGCCGAGCTGGATCGTCACCTTGTTGAGGCCGGTCTGCGCGATGAGCTGCTTCGCCAGGGCCGGGTCGTACCCCTGGTACCCGGGCACCGTCTGCTCGTAGCAGATGCCGCCGGGACCGGTGAAGCCCTCGGTTGTCTGGCCCCGGCCGCCGAACAGGTGCTGCAGGATCGGGGCGAAGTTGGTGGCCGCGTAGATCGCCTCGCGTGCCTTGGGGTTGTTGAACGGCGGGACGGCGGTATTCAGCTGCAGGTCGTACGGGGACGTGCCGAGGTTGTTCTCCACCGTGAAGTGCGCCTGCGACTCGGTGATGACCTGGTTGGTCGACATGTTCTCGTAGACCTGGCCCTGGCCGGACAGCAGCGCCTCGTACGCCGCCTCGTCGCTGCCCACCGTCTTGAACGTGATCTGGTTCAGCAGCGGGTAGCCGCTCTGCCAGTAGCCCGGGTTCTTCTTGACGACGAGCTCGCTGTTGGGGACGTTGCACGCCACCACGAACGGGCCGGCGCCGACCGGGTTCTGGCCGAACGACGCGCCCTCCTTCTGCAGGGCCGTCGGCGAGGCGATCCAGGTTTCGATGTTGTCGAAGAGCTGGTCGATGGCGGCGCCGTCTGGCGCGGCGAAGTGCAAGACGATCGTGTACGGCCCGGTCACCTGGACTACCCCGGCCGCGGGGGGCTCCGCCGTGCCGGGCGCGCTGCCCTTCGGCGCCGGCAGCTCGGCGATGGGCCACGGCGAGGTGAAGCCGTTCTTGATGCCGGTGGTGCCCAGGTCCCGCATCCAGTTGGCGTAAACCGCCTGCGCGTTGAACGGGGTGCCGTCGGTGAACTTCACGCCCTGGCGCAGGTTGATCGTGAGCGCCTTGCCGTCCGGGCTGAACGTGTAGCTGGTGGCCAGGTCGGGGACGATCTTGCCGCCGGTGCCGAGCTCGAAGAGCTGGCCGTAGATCGCGGTCATGAAGTCCTGGGTGGCCGCGCCCTCCTTGTTGTTGGGCGGGTCGAGGGTCGTCCAGGCACCGGAGTACCCGGAGCTTTCGAGGACCGTGATCGAGCCGCCCGCCTTGACTGGTACGGAGGCTTGCGCGGAGCCGGTCGGGCTGCTGGTGCCCGAAGAGGCCGAGCTGCTGCACGCAGCCGCGGCCAAGACAAGCGCGGCCGCTCCGCCGAGGCAGGCGGTCCGCACTGACAAAAGCCGAGATCTCACCGGCATTCACCTACTCGTGATTGATCGTACGCTGGTTGGTGACAAATGGAGAGTCGATCGTCCTGAGATTTGTCTTGGATACTCTCACCCGGTCGGGAAGCCCGCAAGAAGGAATAATCGGGGTCTGCCGGATCGCAAGTTGGCTTGTATCCGCCCCCCGCCGGCCGTGCCCTGGCGTTGTGTCATCTCACAAAGCCCGGCCCCGGGCCATCTCCCGGTCGGCGTGCCCGGAGTCGGCCCTGGCAGGGGCCGCGCGCGACGCGCGCCTGTGCCGCGCCGGGCAGAGCCGGGCCGGGGTCACCGGAGGGAGCCATGTGTCAGGCGCCAGAGGCGCGGGAGCCGCGCTTCTCGCTGTTATCTGAGTCCAGCGGACGGCGCTCGCCGCTGTCAGCCCCAGATCTCGCCGGCGGTCGCCACGATGAGCTCGAGCTTCGCCTTCTGCTCGTCGGCGGTCAGCGCGTTGCCCGCCTCCGTGGACGCGAAGCCGCACTGCCCCGACAGGCAGATCTGGTCCAGCGGCACGTACTTCGCCGCCTGCTCGACGCGCCGCTTGAGGTCGTCCTTGCGCTCAAGCTCGGGCCGCTTGGTCGTCACCAGGCCGAGGACGACCTGCTTGCCCCGGGGCACGAACCGCAGCGGCTCGAACCCGCCGGACCGCTCGTCGTCGTACTCCAGGAAGAACCCGTCCACGTCGAGGCCGTTGAACAGCGACTCGGCGACGAAGTCGTAACCGCCCGAGGCCACCCAGGAGGAGCGGAAGTTGCCGCGGCACAGGTGGGTGGTGACCGCCATGTCCGCGGGCCGGCCCGCCACCGCGGCGTTGGTCAGCGCGATGTAGCGCTCGTGCATGTGCTCGGCGTCCTCGCCGCGCGCGGCGAGGTACTCCCGCTGGGCCGGGTCGTTTACGTAAGCCAGGGACGTGTCGTCGAGTTGCAGGTACCGGCAGCCCTGGGCGGCGAGCCGCAGCACCTCGTCGTTGTACGCGGCCCCCAGGTCGGCCCAGAACTCCTCGACGTCCGGGTACACCGACTCGGCCACGACCGCCCTGACCCCAGAGCGGTAGTGCACCATCGAGGGCGCCGGGATCGTCTGCTTCGGTACCGCGTCTCCCGCGACCGACCGCAGGAACGCGAAGTCCGCGCCGAAGATCGTGGTGTCCATCGACAGCTTCCTGGTCACGGCGATCGCGTCCGGGGTGAAGGTGATGTCCCCCTGGTCGCCGTGGAAGGTCGACACCAGGCTGCCCGGCGCCTTGGAGATCCCGCCGATCTGGTAGATGAAGTCCATGTGCCAGGTCGAACGGCGGAACTCCCCGTCGGTCACCGACCGCAGCCCTGCCTCCCGCTGCAGCGCGACGACCTCGCGCACC
>DAHWEX010000404.1 GCA_027326205.1 Actinomycetota bacterium | reverse complement strand
CATGGAGCTTGCCGGGTCTTCCGTCAGCTCACTGCCGCTACCCTGATCGCATGAGGCATCAGCGGCTGAGATCGGTCGTCGTGGAGGGGCTCACGTCGATCAGGTCCGCTGCGCTTGAGTTGAATGACGTGAACGTACTGGTCGGCGCGAACGGTGCGGGTAAGAGCAACCTGATCCGGGCCCTGGGAGTGCTTGGCCGGATCGTGGACGGCGAACTTGGTCTCTACGTCGGTCTGTCCGGCGGTGCGAGCGCGCTCCTGAACGCTGATCCGACAGAGCCTCGCCGGATTCGGCTGGAGGTGGGGTCCGATGCCGGGGGGTATTCGGCTGAACTTGTCCCGGCGGCGGGGGACACGCTCATCTTCTCCGACGAAGCAGTTTTGGTGCGGAATACGGGCGTGCTTACATCGCTGGGGCGCGGTCACCGGGAGACAGCGCTAACGTCTACCGAGCCACTTTGGGTGCCGGGGGCCCAACCCCTCGTTGAGACCCTGCGAGGCTGCCGCGTGTTTCACTTCCACGACACCAGTCGCGGGGCACCTGTCAAGCAGCAGGGATACACCGCAGACAACCGGTCTCTGCACTCGGATGCAGGAAACCTCGCAGCGGTCATGCTGCGGCTGCGTGGTGGCGACCCCGGACGTTACCGGCGGATCGTCCGCACGGTTAAGCAGGTTGCGCCGTTCTTCCGGGACTTCGTGCTGGAGCCGGAACTGGCCCCTGACCGAGTGCGACTGCGGTGGCAGCAAGAGGGCAGTGACTCCGTTCTCCCCGCCGATGCGCTCTCAGACGGCACGCTCCGGTTCATCTGCCTTGCCGCACTGCTCGGCCAGCCGGAGCTACCGGGCCTGATCGTCCTAGACGAGCCGGAGCTCGGGCTGCACCCGTTCGCGATCGTGCAACTGGCCGGGATGCTGCGAGCCGCCAGTCAGGACAGCCAGGTTCTGCTGGCCACCCAGTCCGTCACCTTGATGAACCAGTTTGAGCTGGGCGACCTCATCATCGTGGAACGCAGGGAAGGTACCTCCGTCTTCGAGCGGCCCGATCCGGACCGCCTCAGCGAGTGGCTCGCGGAGTATTCGCTTGGCGAGCTATGGGAGAAGAATCTTCTCGGCGGGCGTCCCCGGCCGGAGCGCGGCTGACGGTGCGCCACCTCCACATCCTCTGCGAGGGCCAGACAGAGGAGATGATCGCGAGCGATGTCCTAGCGTCCTACTTTGTCGGCGCGGATGCCTACGTCACTTGGTCTGTCCTCACGACCAAGCGCCCAGCTGGTGGCCCGGCATTCAAGGGCGGCGTCTCCACTTGGCCGAAGCTGGAGCGTGAACTGCGCCTGCTCCTGCACGACAGTTCGACGACCGTGCTGACCACGCTGCTTGACTACTATGCGTTCCCGGCGGAGGCGCCAGGAATGGCGGACCGCCCGCACGGGTCCCCTCACGGCCGAGTGACGCACGTCGAGTCGGCCATAGGTAAGGCGATCGGTGACGCGCGCTTCCTCCCGCATCTCGTGCTGCACGAGACCGAGGCGTGGGTGCTCGCCGACTGCAACCGGCTCGGCGAGGTGATGGGAGACCCGGGTCCTGCGACCGAACTAGGACGCGTCGTGCGGTTGGAGTCCAGCCCGGAGCTTGTCAACGATGGCATCGATACCGCGCCGTCGAAGCGCATCAAGAAGGCGTATCCGCAGTACGAGAAGACGCTACATGGCCCCTTGGTCATCGCTGACGCTGGCATCGACACGATCCGGAGCACCTGCCCGCACGCCGACGACTGGCTCCGTGAGCTTGAGACGAGGATGTCACACCCGGTTACCGAGTGACAGCGGAACACTGCCGGTTTGAATAAGTGCCCTCCCCCAGTAGAACAGCGGGCCGACGGGCACCCGGCCAAGGCCGAGGTTGCCCGGGCGCTCGCCGCGCACCGCGGC
>DAHWEX010000402.1 GCA_027326205.1 Actinomycetota bacterium | reverse complement strand
GACCGGCGACGACGGCTACCTGGACCTCGTCCGCCCGGCCATGGACGCGCTCATCGCCCAGGGCAAGGTCATGCCCTTCACCGAATCCGACTCCTCCATTCCGTCCAAGTGGTACCCGCAGCTGGGCCCCGCGGTCACCGTGCCCACACTGCTCGTTCCCTTCCGGCACAGCGACCGCGGCTGGTTCGACTACAACCCCATGCTGACGGCGGTCCCGATGGCGCTGTGGCACCACGGCGCCGACCCGGCCGACCGCCGGCGGCTGGAGGAACTGCGCGAGCAAGCCGGATACGACTGGCGGACCGTCCGCTCCTTCCGCAGCAAGGAGGAAGCCGGCCACGAAGAGCCGTGGTTCGCCTTCCTGGCCGGCGATAACCCGGACTATCCAGAAAAGGTGCTGGCCGCCGCGCAAGCGCAGGCCCGTCACCGGCTCGCCCGCATGCGGGCCTACCGGGACGCCGACATATCCGAGGCCGACATCCACGTGTGGCAGCAGTGCAATCCGGTCGTCACCGAGGCCCTCGTTCAGCTCACCTGGGGCGGACCGCAGGTCATCTACAACGGAGGGCTGCAGCAGGCCCGGGTCCGGTACTACGACGCCGGCCGGCGGCGCCCCGGGCTACCCCCCTCGGTGGCCGCCCTGGTATCCAGCATCGACCCGGCGGCCACCGCCATCGACCTGGTCAACCTGGATCCCGAGCGCGACTCCAGCGTGATCGTGCAGGCGGGCGCGTTCGCCGAGCACACCATCGAGGACGTGCGCCACACCGTGTGCGAGGATGGCTCTTGGCTCGGGGACCTCTATGACTACGGCCACGGCGAGCCGGCGGTTGCCGAGCGTCACACTGAGGTGGGCGGGCCTTGGCTCACCGTTCACCTGCCCGCCTCCACCCGCGTGCGGCTGACCTTGGGGCTGACGCTCAGGGCCAGAAAACCGTCTTACGCGAGTCCGTTCGACGAGTCGGAAAGCAGCCACTAGTCATCACTCGTATGATGAATGCCGTCTTCGGGTTATGCTTGCCTTCGGCACCGCGTTCAGCGTGAAGAAGGAGAACACGGATGACTAGCCGCAACGCCCTCATCGTCCGCGGCGGCTGGGATGGCCACCAGCCAGTGGAGACGACCGATTCCTTCATCCCGTTCCTTAAGGAGCATGGCTTCGAGGTGCGGGTCGCCGACGGCACACCGGTGTACGCCGACGCGGGCTACCTCGACACCGTCGACCTGATCGTGCAGGTCAACACGATGAACACCATCGAGAAGGAGGAAATCGCGGGCCTGCGGCGGGCGGTGCTGAACGGCACGGGCATGGCGGGGTGGCACGGCGGCATCGCCGACTCGTACCGCAACACGGCCGACTACTTGCACATGATCGGCGGGCAGTTCGCCCACCACGCCAGCATCGAGCCGCGGCTGCGGAAGGGCGAGCAGTCCGACAACTACATCCCTTACACCGTGCACATCACGGAGCTTGGCCAGGCACATCCGATTACCGCCGGCATCGGGGACTTCGACCTGGTCACCGAGCAGTACTGGGTCCTGTCGGACGAGTACAACGACGTGCTGGCGACTACGACGCAGGCGGTGCGCCCGTGGGACGCCTGGAACCGTCCGGTCACCGCGCCGGCGATCTGGACGCGCCACTGGGGCAACGGCCGCAGCTTCGTCTCGACTCCCGGCCACAAGCTCGACATCGTGCGGGAGCCGCACGTGCGCACGATCATCGAGCGCGGCATGCTCTGGGCCGCCCGGGGTGCGGAATGAACGCACCGCTGCGCGTCGGCATGATCGGCGTCGGGGTCATCAGCAGGCAGTACTTCGCGAGCCTCGAGCGCCTTCCCAGCCTGAAGCTGGTGGCGGTCGCGGACATCAACGAGGCGCGGGCCGCGGAAGCCGCGGCTGAGAACGGCGTCGACGCCCGCTCGGTCGACGAGTTGCTTGCCTCGGACGACGCGGATGCCGTGATCAACCTGACCGTCCCCGCGGCGCACGTCGAGGTCAGCCTGCGAGTGCTCGCCGCGGGCAAGCACGTCTTCGCCGAGAAGCCGCTCGGGCTCACGACCGCTGAGGCCAGGCCGCTGATCGAGGCCCAGGTCGGCGGCCTCAGGGTCGGATGCGCGCCCGACACGGTGCTCGGCACCGGCATCCAGACCGCTCGGCGCGTCATCGACGACGGGATGATCGGCGAGGCGCTCGGCGCGTCGGTTCACTGGTCCGCGCCGGGGCACGAACGCTGGCATCCGGCTCCCGGCTTCTACTACCAGCCCGGTGGCGGGCCGCTCTACGACATGGGGCCGTACTACCTGACGAGCCTGGTGCACCTGCTCGGGCCCGTCGCGCGGGTCTCGGGCGTGGCCCGGCGATCGAGGCGCGAGCGCGTCATCGAGACGGGCCCGAACGCGGGCACCGTGCTTCCCGTCGATGTCGACACGCACGTCACCGCGCTGCTCCAGCACGAATCGGGCGTCTCGTCGACGGTCACGGTGAGCTTCGAGGTGTGGACGACGCGGACACCGAAGTTCGAGGTCTACGGCTCGCAGGGCACGCTCGCCGTGCCCGACCCGAACCAGTTCTCGGAACCGGCCGAGGTGTTCACCGCGACGTCGGGGGAGTGGGCCGTGGTGCCGGAATCCGCCGGCTGGCGCAACGCGGGCCGCGGCTACGGTCTCGCCGACATGGCTGCGGCGATCGTGGCCGGCACGCCGCACCGCGCCTCGGGCGAGCTAGCGTTCCACGTGCTCGACATCATGGAGTCGATCCTCACCGCCTCGGCGTCCGGCCAGGTCGTAGCGCTGTCCAGCACGGTCGACCGGCCGAAGCCAGTGGCGCTGTCCGACGCTCCGTGAGACGCCGATAACGGCGCCGGTAACAGGGAAGCGAGCAAAGCGTGTCGCCGGGCCGCGAGGCGAGAACCTCATCCAGCAGTTCTTGCGGCAGCAGGCCGGGCCGGCTACCCGCGCCCGCAGCAGGAACGGCTGCGCCGCGATCGCCGTCACGTGGCGCTCGAAGTCGGCTAGCAGCAGGCGGGCCAGCTCCAGGCGGCTCTCGTAGACCACGTGCACGCTCATCGTCGCCGACCAGAAATAACCCGGGTAGTGCAGCTGCCCGCGGGCACCGCGCGTCTTCCGCCACGGCACCGCCGCGGTGACCTGGCGGCCCTGCACCTGGCGCAGCGGGAAGCTGGCCTCGCCGCCATCAGCCATGCGCAGCGACACCAGCGCATCCGCGGGCGGCTCACCAGCCGCCCGGGCGCCAGCCAGGGGGCGTAACCCCGCGAACCAGGACGCCATGGGCCGACCCTACCGGCGCCGGGCGTTCCGGCCCGGCAGCGACACGCCACGCAGCCGCGGCACGCTAGCAGGCCAGGATCATCTGGCGCTGGCCGGTCTCGCCGGCGCCCTGCCGCTCAGGGAAATCGCGGCCTTTCTGTCTTTTATTGAGGGTTATTCAGCGTCCGCCTGATAGTGGATCGTTAGGAGGCGCGGGGGCCTCGTAACGATCCACTATCACCAGCAGCAGGACTCCTCGCCCGCGCCGACGCCCCGGTCAGCGCGGAGTTGGCGA
>DAHWEX010000396.1 GCA_027326205.1 Actinomycetota bacterium | reverse complement strand
ATGGCCACCCAGTTCAACACCTCGGGACCGGTGTTCCAGTTCACCGAGGAGTACTCCTGGATCCCGCAGTTCGGCGTGCACTACGCGCTGGGCGTCGACGGGATCGCGCTGGTACTCATCGGCATGACCGCGGTGCTGATGCCGGTGGTCATCCTGGCCTCGTGGCACGACGCCGACGCTGTGCCCTCGCCTTCCCGGGGGGATAGCCCGCGGATCGCTGGCACGGCCGCTGGCACAAGGTCGCCCCGGACGTACTTCGCGCTCATGCTGGCCCTGGACACGATGATGATCGGGACCTTCGCGGCCACCGACGTCTTCCTGTTCTACGTGTTCTTCGAGGCCATGCTGATCCCGATGTACTTCATGATCGGGTCCTTCGGCGTCGGCCCCCGGCAGTACGCGGCGGTCAAGTTCCTGCTCTACAGCCTGCTCGGCGGGCTGCTCATGCTGGTCGCGGTCATCGCGCTGTACGTGTACGCCGGGCAGTCGGCGGTGACCGGGCACCACGGCACGTTCATCTTCTACACCCTGGAGCACGTCGCGCTGTCGCCGACGGTGCAGAAGTGGCTGTTCCTCGGTTTCTTCATCGCCTTCGCGATCAAGGCGCCGCTGTGGCCGTTCCACACCTGGCTGCCGGACGCCGCGTCGTCCGCCCAGCCCGGCGCCGCGGTGCTGATGCTCGGCGTGATGGACAAGATCGGCACGTTCGGGATGATCAGGTACTGCCTGGAACTGTTCCCCGACGGGTTCCACTACTTCACGCCGCTGATCCTCGTCCTCGCGGTGATCTCGATCATCTACGGCGCGATAGTGGCGATCGGGCAGACCTCGATGAAGCGGCTGATCGGGTACACCTCGATCTCCCACTTCGGGTTCATCGTGCTCGGCATCTTCGCCCTCACCTCGCAGGGCCAGTCCGGCGCCACGCTCTACATGGTCAACCACGGGTTCGCCACCGGCGCGCTGTTCCTGCTCGCCGGGTTCCTGATCGTCCGGCGCGGTTCCGACAAGATCTCCGACTACGGCGGCGTGCAGAAGGTCGCCCCGGTGCTCGCCGGGCTCTTCCTGGTCTCCGGTCTGGCCGGCCTGTCGCTGCCGGGGCTGTCCACCTTCGTGTCGGAGTTCCTCGTGCTCGTCGGCACGTTCTCCCGGTACAAGGTCGCGGGCGCGTTCGCGGTGGCCGGCATCATCCTCGCCGCGATCTACATCCTGTGGATGTACCAGCGGACGATGAACGGGCCCACCGCCGAGGCAGTCGTGGGGATGGCGGACCTCCGGCTCCGCGAGTTGCTCGCCGTGGTGCCGCTGGTTGCCCTGATCATCGCCATGGGCATCTACCCCAAGCCGGTGCTCGACGTGATCAACCCGGCCGTCAAGGCCACAATGTCCCAGGTGGGCTCGGTTGACCCGGCGCCCGCTCACCCCGCCGCCGAGAATGGAGCCCAGCCGTGAGCCTCGCCATCGCGCTGGCCGGCACTGGTGCTGTCGCCGCTGCCGCGCCCGGTGCCATCGCGGCACCGAGCATTGAGTACAGCCAGCTCGCGCCGATGCTCGTCGTCTTCAGCGCGGCCGTCATCGGCGTGCTCGTCGAGGCCTTCGTGCCCCGGGAACTGCGCCGCGCGATCCACCTGCTGCTGACCTTCGGCGCCCTCGTGGCGGCGTTCGTCTGGACCTGCGTCATCGCCGCGTCCTCGACGATCTTCGCCAAGGGCAGCGCCGGGCACGTGGCGGCGATGGGCGCGGTGGCCGTGGACCGGCCCACGCTGTTCATCCAGGGCACGATCCTGGTGCTCGCCGCGGTGTCGGTCCTGCTGATCGCCGACGCGTCGCACGACGTGTCCTCGTTCGCCGGGCAGGCGGCCGCGGTCCCGGGTTCGACCGAGGAGCGGGCCGGGCTGCTGGCCGGCCTGGTGCACACCGAGATCTACCCGCTCACGCTGTTCGCCGTCGGCGGGATGCTGCTCTTCCCGGCCGCGAACGACCTGCTGACGATGTTCGTCGCGCTCGAGACGCTGTCGCTGCCGCTGTACCTGCTGTGCGGGCTCGCCCGCCGCCGCCGCCTGCTGTCGGCCGAGGCGGCGATGAAGTACTTCCTGCTCGGCGCGTTCTCGTCGGCGTTCTTCCTGTTCGGCATCGCGATGCTCTACGGGTACTCCGGGTCGGTGTCGCTGGCGTCGATCGCGTCGGAGGCCTCCACGGGCGCCGGCTCCGACACGCTGCTGTTCGCGGGCATCGGGCTCACCGGCGTCGGGCTGCTGTTCAAGATCGGTGCCGTGCCGTTCCAGAGCTGGAAGCCGGACGTCTACCAGGGCGCGCCGACCCCGATCACCGCGCTGATGGCGTCCTGCACCGTGGTCTCCGCGTTCGGCGCCCTGATCCGGGTGTTCTACGTGGCGTTCGGCACGCTGACCTGGGACTGGCGGCCGGCGATGTGGGTCGTCGCGATCCTCACCATGGTCGCCGGGGCCGTGATCGCCATCACGCAGACCGACGTCAAGCGGCTGCTCGCCTACTCCTCGATCGCGCACGCCGGGTTCATCCTGACCGCCGTGATCTCGGCGTCGGTGCAGGGCCTGTCGTCGTCGCTGTTCTACCTCGCGACCTACGGGCTGAGCACGATCGGCGCGTTCGCGGTGATCACGCTGGTGCGCGACCCCGGCGGCGAGGCGGACCACCTGTCCCGCTGGGCGGGTCTCGGCAAGCGGTCGCCGCTGGTCGCGAGCCTGTTCGCGCTGTTCCTCATCACGTTCGCGGGGATCCCGCTGACCTCAGGGTTCATGGGGAAGTTCGCGGTGTTCCAGGCCGCGGTCAACGGGGGGGCCACGCCGCTGGTCATCGTCGGCGTGGTGTCCTCGGCGATCGCGGCGTTCTTCTACGTCCGCGTGATCGTGCTGATGTTCTTCAGCGACCCGGTGCCGGACGGCCCGAAGGTGGCCGTCCCGTCGGTGTTCACCGGCACCGCGGTCGCCCTCGGCGCGCTGTCGGCGGTCGTGCTCGGCATCTTCCCCTGGCCGGTGCTGGCACTCGCCAGCCGCGCGGCCAGCCAGTTGTTCGTTCGCTAAGGCCAGTTTTCACCCCCGATGGCCGTCTGCCGCTCCTCGCTTGTTAGCGTTAAGAGCGGGAGGCGGCCATCCGCTACCCTGGCCGACCCCGCACCTGCCGGGGTTTCGTAGACTGGTGTGTTCGTACGCGCTTAAAGCAGCACGCCGACGACATGGAGTAAGTGTGACCATCTCTGTTCCCGTGGACCTCGTCGACGCGGCCCTGACCGCGGAGATGGCCGAGGAGCTCGCCGCCGTCGAGGCAGCCCTGCAGGACACGAACTTCGGCGGAGACGAGATGTTCGCCGAGGTCTCCAGGCACATGATGCAGGCGGGCGGCAAGCGTTTCCGGGCCATGCTGGTGCTGCTCGCCGCCCGGTTCGGTGACTGCCGGGACAAGCGGATCGTCACCGCCGCGGTCGCCATCGAGCTGACCCACCTGGCGACCCTGTTTCACGACGACGTCATGGACGAGGCGTCCATGCGCCGCGGCCACGAATCGGCCAACTCGCGATTCGGCAACTCGATCGCGATCCTGGCCGGCGACTACCTGTTCGCCCGGGCATCGCGCATCCTCGCCGACCTCGGCCCCGAGGCGATCAGGATTCAGGCGGAGACCTTCGGCCGGCTCGTCGACGGACAGCTCATGGAGACGGTCGGGGTGCGGCCGGGCGAGGACCCGCTCGACCACTACATGCATGTCATCACCGAGAAGACCGGCTCGCTGATCGCCACGTCCGGGCGGTTCGGCGCCATGTTCTCCGGGCTGCCGGACGAGAAGGCCGACCTGATCGCGGAGGCGTGCCTGCGGATCGGGGTGGCCTGGCAGCTTTCCGACGACGTCCTCGACGTCGCGTCCTCCTCCGCCGAGTCGGGCAAGGTCCAGGGCATCGACCTGCGCCAGGGCGTGCGGACCCTGCCGGTCTTCTACGCGCTGCGCGACGCCGGCACCGATCCGGCGTCGGTCAGGCTGCGCGAACTGCTCTCGCTGCCGGATCTGGCTGACCCGGAACTGCACGCGGAGGCCCTCGAACTGCTCCGTGCGTCCGCGGCCCTGGAAGAGGCGCGGGAGACCGTGCGGGCCTGGATCGGCCGCGCCAGGGACCTGCTGAAGCAGCTTCCCGACGTGCCCGCCCGCGCCGCCTTCGAGTCGCTCTGCGACTTCGTCAACACCCGCACCGCGTAGCTCTCACCGCCATGGGCAACGGGGAACAGGGCTCCCCGGACGGTGGTTATTGGGGTCGGGAAGAAGGAGGCACGGTGAGCATCTTTGGGTTCCGCAAGACGCAGATGGTCAGCCCGCAGGACGCGCTGGCCGGGCGGCCGACGGCGATGCCGGTGCCGGCCAGGCACGAGGTACTGCACACCCCGCTCCAGGGGCCTTACCCGGACGGCACGCAGATCGCGGAGTTCGCACTCGGCTGCTTCTGGGGGGAGGAGCGGAACTTCTGGCAGGTTCCCGGCGTGTTCACGACCGCCGTGGGCTATGCGGGCGGATTCACCCCGAACCCCACGTACGAGGAGGTCTGCACCGGCCAGACCGGCCACACGGAGACCGTCCGGGTCGTGTTCGACCCGGCGAAGGTGTCCTACCAGCAGCTCCTCAAGGTCTTCTGGGAGTCGCACGACCCGACCCAGGGCATGCGGCAGGGCAACGACACGGGGACGCAGTACCGGTCCGCGATCTTCTACCGCGGCGACGCGCAGCGGGCGGCGGCCGAGCAGTCGGCGGCCGACTTCCAGCAGCGGCTGCGTGAGCGCGGCTACGGTGACATCACCACGGAGATCGTCCCCGCGGGCGAGTTCTACTTCGCCGAGGACTACCACCAGCAGTACCTGTACAAGGTGCCGCACGGCTACTGCCCGGATCACAGCACCGGCGTGAGCTGCCCGGTCGGGCTGATCAAGGCCGACTGAGCCAGCCGACTGAGCCAGCCGACTGAGCGAACGGTAAACCGGGCTGATAACGCCGCAAGCGCCGTGGCGGCCGGGTTACCGGTCGGCCATGGCGCTTGCGGGGGTGTTAAAGCCGTCTAGGACTTGCCGGGGATTTAGTTGCCCGTCAGCTTGTTCTTGGCGGCGGCGAGGCCGGTCCAGTGGCGCGCGAGCGTCTTCTTGACGACGCTGCCCTCTTCGGGTGCCCAGGAGGTCGTGCGTGCCTTGATGCCGCTGTCCGCGCCGATCAACTCGTAGGCGTAGCCCGCGATCGACTTGCGGGTCCGTCCCTCGGGCAGCGTCATCTTCCGGTAGCCGTGGAAGGTGTTGTCGCTGGTGAACATGAACACCGCCCGGTTGAACAGCGGCGGGACGGACTTCGGCTCGTCCTTCGGGTCCGTGCGGATCAGCAGGGCGCCCTGGGTCTCGTCCGGCCAGTCCTTGTTCATGTAGAGCAGCAGGTTCAGGACGCGCAGCCAGTCGCTGTGCTTGGGGTGCACGTTGAAGTCGACGTGGGTGTCGAGGAAGCTGCCGTTGCCGCCCTGGTGGAAGCCGCCGCCGTGGAAGGCCGGGTCAACGAAGAGCTTGCGGCCCGTGATCGTGCCGATGATCTCCGCGAACTCGTCCGACAGCAGGAAGTCGTAGTACGCCTTGCACGCGGGGCCCGCCTTCGCGAAGTCAGCCTCTTCGCGCTTGTCGCCGAACATGTAGTCCTTCGTCCGGTTCATCGCGTCGATGGCGGGGAACTCCGACAGCAACTGGTCCGCGAAGCTCTCCTCAAGGAACCCGTCGATGATCAGGTGCGGAAACGGATCCCCGGCTGCGAACTGCGGCGCCAGTGCCGCAACGTCTTTCGCCCATGGTCCGAGCATTGGATCTCCCCTCAGCAGGCCTTTTGCCCATTTTTCTTAGCGTTGCTCAAGATACCCGCTAGCGCGCGAAAAGGGGCAACGTTCGCCGTTGTGGCTGGTAAGGCGCGCAGCACGGACTAAGGCTTTGACTTTGACCAAAGGCCGCCAAGCCAGGGCTAAACGACTTCCCAGGTGTCGTTTCCCGCCAGCAGCCGAGCCAGGTCACCCTCGCCGGACGCGCGGACGGTGTCGATCTGGGCCGCCATCGCGTCGTCATAGGACTGGCGCTCGACCGAGCGGAACACGCCGATCGGCGTGTGCTTGAACTCGTAGCCGTCCAGCCGGGACAGGGCGAACGCATAGGACGGGTCGGTCCTGGTGGCGTCGTGGACGATCAGCTCCGACTCGGGGACCGACGACGCCTCCACGGCCTCGATCGAGCCGTAGTCCGCCTGCCGCAGGCCCATCGACCCGCTGGGGCCGAAACGGACCTGCTCGCCGTGGACCAGGCGGATGAGGCCGGGCGCGTTCGGCTCCTTGACGGGGGCGAACGCGTCGTCGTTGAAGATCGGGCAGTTCTGGAAGATCTCAATGAACGCCGAGCCCCTGTGGTCGGCCGCCGCCCGCAGCACCGACTGCAGGTGCTTGCGGTCGGAGTCCACCGAGCGGGCCACGAACGAGGCCTCCGCGCCGAGCGCGAGCGACACCGGGTTGAACGGGTAGTCAAGCGACCCGTACGGCGTCGACTTGGTGACCTTGCCCTGCTCGGAGGTGGGGGAGTACTGGCCCTTGGTCAGCCCGTAGATCCGGTTGTTGAACAGCATGATCTTGATGTTCACGTTCCGGCGCAGGGCGTGGATCAGGTGGTTGCCGCCGATGGACAGCGCGTCGCCGTCCCCGGTGATCACCCAGACCGACAGGTCCTGCCGGGAGGAGGCCAGGCCCGACGCGATCGCCGGGGCGCGGCCGTGGATCGAGTGCATCCCGTAGGACGACACGTAGTAAGGCAGCCGGGAGGAGCAGCCGATGCCGGAGACCACGACCACGTTCTCCCTGGGCACCGCAAGCTCGGGGAGGAACGCCTGGAACGCGGCGAGGATCGCGTAGTCGCCGCAGCCGGGGCACCAGCGCACTTCCTGGTCGGACTTGAAATCCTTCGCCGCTAGTCCCCCGGCGTGAGGTACCAGTTCGAGCGACCGAAGACGGCTGGGCCCGTTCTGATTGAGCTCAATGTTTTCACTCATGGGAGAGCACTTCCTCGATCGCCTCGGCCAGTTCGGCCGCGCGGAACGGCAGGCCGCGCACGCGGTTGTAGGAGATCACATCGGCCAGGTACTTGCCGCGCAGCAGGAGCGCGAGCTGCCCCAGGTTGATCTCGGGGACGAGCACCTTGTCGTACCGGCGCAGCACCTCGCCGAGGTTGGCGGGGAATGGGTTCATGTGCCGCAGGTGCGCCTGCGCGACGTCGTGGCCGGCCCGGCGGGCGCGGCGGACCGCGGCGCCGATCGAGCCGTAGGTGGAGCCCCAGCCGAGAACGAGCAGCTTCGCCTCACCCGACGGGTCGTCGACCGCGAGCGGCGGGATCGAGCTCGCGATGCCCTCGATCTTGGCCGCCCGGGTGCGGACCATCAGGTCGTGGTTGTCCGGGTCGTAGGAGATGTCGCCGGTGCCGTCGGCCTTCTCGATGCCGCCGATGCGGTGCTCGAGGCCGGGCGTGCCGGGGATCGCCCACGGGCGGGCGAGGGTCCGCGAGTCGCGGCTGAACGGCTTGAAGTCGCCGTCCGCTGGCTTGTCGGCCGAGGTGGCGAAGGCGAACTCGGCCGACAGGTCCGGCAGCGTGTCAACGTCGGGGATCCGCCACGGCTCCGAGCCGTTGCCCAGGTAGCCGTCGGACAGCAGGATGACCGGGGTCCGGTAGGTGACCGCGATCCGCGCGGCCTCGATCGCCGCGAAGAAGCAGTCAGACGGGCTCTGCGCCGCGATGACCGGGACCGGCGACTCGCCGTTGCGGCCGTACAGGGCCATCAGCAGGTCAGTCTGCTCGGTCTTGGTCGGCATGCCCGTGCTCGGCCCGGCGCGCTGCACGTCCACGACCACCAGCGGCAGTTCCACCGACACCGCGAGGTTGACGGTCTCGGCCTTCAGCAGCATGCCGGGGCCCGACGTGGTGGTGACCGCCAGCGAGCCGCCGAATGCCGCGCCCAGCGCGGCGCTGGCGGCGCTGATCTCGTCCTCGGCCTGGAAGGTGCGGACGCCGAACTTCTTGTGCTTGGACAGCTCGTGCAGGATGTCGGAGGCCGGGGTGATCGGGTACGAGCCGAGGAACAGCGGCAGCTTCGCGAGTTGGCCCGCGGCGATGAGGCCGTAGGCGAGCGCGAGGTTGCCGGTGATGTTCCGGTAGCGGCCCGGGGCGATCGTGGCCGGCTTGACCTCGTAGCGGACGGCGAAGTCCTCGGTGGTCTCACCGTAGTTCCAGCCGGCCTGGAAGGCGGTCACGTTCGCCTTGTAGATCTCCGGCTTCTTGCCGAACTTGGCCTCGAGGAAGCTCAGCGTCCCCTCGGCCGGGCGGCCGTAGAGCCAGGAAAGCAGGCCGAGCGCGAACATGTTCTTCGCCCGCTCGGCGTCCTTGCGGGAGATGTCCTGGCCTTCGAGCGCCTTGACGGTGAGGGACGTCAGCGGCACCGGGTGCAGCTTGTAGCCGTCAAGCGAGCCGTCGTCGAGCGGGTTCTTCCCGTAGCCCACCTTGGTCAGGTTGCGCTTCGTTAACTCGTCGGTGTTGACGATCAGTTCGGCACCGCGCGGCAGGTCCTTCAGGTTGGCCTTGAGCGCGGCCGGGTTCATCGCGACGAGGACATCGGGCGCGTCACCTGGCGTCAGGATGTCGTGGTCCGCGAAGTGCAACTGGAAGCTGCTGACGCCGGGCAGCGTCCCGGCGGGGGCGCGGATCTCGGCTGGGAAATTGGGGAGGGTGGACAGGTCGTTACCGAAGACCGCTGTCTCCTGGGTAAACCGGTCGCCGGTGAGCTGCATGCCGTCACCGGAGTCTCCAGCAAAACGAATGATTACGTGGTCAAGCTCCTGGACCTGCTTGGTCACAGCGCAAAGCCTCCTCCGCACGCCAGGCCGGCGCCCTTGTTCAGCACCACCCCTATGGCCGGGGGCGCGAGTGCAGGACACATAAAGTTTACGCGGACCTGGCTCCCTCTTGGCCCTGTGATTAGCCTCACTTCAGCACTTGTTATGCAACATTAACGTTGCGTTCAGCGACTCAAATGTAGAGCGATACCTTTCTCCGGCTGTCATCGAACGTTCATGACGTGCGGAAACCTGTCAGAGCAGCGAGACGTTGTATACGGCGCAGGGCGGCTTTCCAGCTGCCGGGTCGAGGTCTGGGCACAGTGACGTTAGTGTCATATCGGGAGGGAGGCCGGATGCGCGGTTACGGAGTGCGCGCGGCGCTGCCCGCCGCCGCGTTGTGCGCGGCGATCCTCGCCGGCGCCTCACTCTGGCTCGGGCTGGCCGGCGCCGCGGTCGTCAGCGCGCTGCTGGTGGCGCTCGGCTGGATCATCTACTTCCATTCCGAGCGGAACGTGCTTGCCGCCCTGCGCGCCCGGCCGGTCAGCGAGGTGGAGCGCCCCGAGCTTTACCGCCTCGTGCGGGAGCTGGCGTTCTCGGCCCACCTGCCGGTGCCGAGGCTGTTCATGTCGCCGGCGGCGCAGCCCAACATCCTCACGATCGGGTACAGCGCTCGGACGGCGGCGGTGTGCTGCACCGAAGGGCTGCTTCGGATCCTGTCCCCGGCCGAGCTGCGCGCGGTGCTCGCCCACGAGCTCGCGCACGTCGCGCGGCGGGACTTCGCGGTCGCGTCGTGGTCCGCGGGCCTGGCGTCGCTCGTCGCCGCCCGCCCGCTGATCGCGCTGCTGCTACACGTCACCGCGCCAGCCGGCCGCGAGTACGGCGCGGACATCGACGGCGCGCTGCTCACCGGGGAGCCGATGGCGCTGGCCAGCGCGCTGCAGAAGGTCGAGGCCGCCGCGCTGGCGCAGCCGCTGCGGCCGCGCGGCACGCTGGCCGCGGCCAGCCACCTGATGATCGTCCACCCGTTCCCTGCCTCCGGGCTCGGCGGGATGCTGAGCACGCACCCGCCGACCAGCGAACGGGTCCGCCGCCTCGAGGCGCTCTGCGGCGGACCGCGCTTACCGGCTCAGCGGTAGTTGGTGAACTGCAGGGCGAAGTCGAAGTCCTTGCCCTTGAGCAGGGAGATCACGGACTGCAAGTCGTCCCGGCTCTTGGACGAGACCCGCAGTTCCTCACCCTGAACCTGGGCTTTGACGCCCTTGGGCCCCTCATCCCTGATGATCTTGGAGACCTTCTTGGCGTTGTCCTGGGAGATGCCCTCCTTGAGGGCGACCGCGAGGCGGTACTCCTTGCCGGAGACCTTCGGATCCGCCGGGTCCAGGTGCTTGAGGGAGACCCCGCGCTTGACGAGCTTCTCCTTGAACACGTCGAGGACGGCGCTGGCCCGTTCCTCGCTGTTGGCGCGGATCTCCACGCCGTTCTCGCCCGACCAGGCGATGGACGCCCCGACGCCGCGGAAGTCGAAGCGGTTGCTGATTTCCTTGGCGGCCTGGTTAAGCGCGTTGTCGGCTTCCTGCCGGTCGATCTTTGACACGATATCGAAGCTGGACTCGCTAGGCATGGATCACAGCGTAGACGGGTAGGAGTCCACCGTCACATCAGACGCTACGCTTGGTCTCAACCGCGCATCTTCGCGCTCGCCGACAGGCTCCGAGTCGCAAGCGGTCGCGTTGTCCGCTATATTTCTCTCTGCCGCCCCGAAGCAGGCGGCACTAGGCAGGTTGCCCGAGTGGCCAAAGGGAGCGGTCTGTAAAACCGTCGGCTCAGCCTACGATGGTTCGAACCCATCACCTGCCACAGTATTTCCGCAGATCAAAGCCGGTGTCACTGGATGGTGGCGCCGGCTTTTGCGTGCCGAGGGGAGCGGTTCGCGGACCGTCTGTGGGCCAGCCGTGGGCCAGGCTGGATAACGGGCTGCCGCTCTAGATTTGGCTTTGAGCTGGCTAAACGTCTCTCGATAGGTTGCTGTGACGGCCTGCGGTCGGCGTGATTTATGGGCTGTCGGCGGGCCGGGCGGGGAAATCACGGACGCATGGCGGACGGCGTCGCCCACCGCGGC
>DAHWEX010000373.1 GCA_027326205.1 Actinomycetota bacterium | reverse complement strand
GGGAGCGACAGGTCCGTCTCGGTCATCAGCACGTCTCCGGTGGCCACGTCGACCGGGTCGCCGTTCACGCACGCCTTGTCGTTCCCGAGCGCTGCCCCCTTGGACTCACCGGCCGACGACATCCCGTCGACGTTTTTCATGTCTTCGGCGATGTGGGAGGCGGCACCGCCACCGGCGTCCTCGGCGGCCTTGGTGCCGCTGCTGATGGATTTCACGCCAGCCGAGATAGCGGGACCGAGGATTTTAGCGGCGCCGAAGGTCAGCAGGCCCGCGATCGCCATGCCGATGTCGGCCCAGGAGCCCCCGCCCAGGGCCTTCAGCCCGACCTGGGCCGCGAGCGTCACCGCCGCTATCGCGACGGTCGCCGCCAGGAGCGCCTCCCCCACGCCCGGGATAACGAGGGCGATCACCGCCAGTGCCATCGCCACGTACGTCAGTACCTTGACCAGGATCTGCAGGAACTTCTTGAACGCGTACTTGATACGGTCCCAGAGTGAGTCGGTGAGCCCGTCGTTGAAGCCCTTGCGGATCGTGGCGGCCGCGGCCTGCCCGGCCTCGTCGAGGGCTGACAGCACGCCGGCCAGCTTCTGCTTCGCGGCATTGAGGCGGTCGGCGGCCGCGCTGGTGGCCGTGGCCTTGTCGGCGTTGGCCTGCTCCTGCTGCGTGGTCAACTGCTGGCCCGGCGGGGCGGTGGCCTTAGGCATCGCGTCGGCCGCCTGGACGGCGGCGTTCGCGTTGATCGCGTCATCGAGTGCCTGTGACGACCCGAGGAGCGCGGTTTCCAGGGCTGGCTGGTAGGTGGTGAGCGCCTGCACGACGGCCTCCTAGCGGCCGACGACCTGATCGAGGTCTTTCGCGACACTGCCGGCCGAGGACCGTAGCTTGTCAGCGTACTGTCCCTTCAGTGACTCGCCCGAGGAGATCTGAGACAGGCGTTGGCCCTCGGTGCGCATTGTCTCGGCGAGCGACCGGAAATACGCCAGCCGCGAGTTCATCTCAGGGGCGTCCGCGACGACTGGATCTGACGGCTTGTCGAGGAGTTCCCATGGCCCGGGACGCTCAGGCATCCTGCTGGCCTCCGTTCGTCAGTTGTTCTGTGTCGGCATCGTGCGCGGGCAGGACAACCTGGATCAGGCGCCATCGCCCCTCGGGAGACGGCCGCGTACCCGCCGGACCCGGCTCCCGCCATCCGGTCGACTCTGGCCAGGTCTCGATCTCGATTTTCATGAGCTAGACCCCCTACTAGCTGTTGCTGACCGCAATGCTGTCCGCAAGCTGCTTATCCGCGTCGCTCCAGGTCGAGCAGGCTTTGTCAACGTTGTCACTGAGCGTGGTCAGGGTCGACTGGATCTCACCCCGGTGCACCCACCAGTTGTTGGCGAACGCGCTCATCGCGCTGGCGACGTCTGACTGACCCCAGATTCCCTGGTCTTCCTGCGCGTTCTTCTGGCAGTTGTTGAATTCATCGAGAATCGCCTTCAGATCGCTATTGGTGTCGTCGAGACTCGCGTCGACCACCAGGTCGGTCATCCGTCATCCTCCTTAGTCTGGTCATGCCGCTTATTCGACGAGGCGGGGCACCTGCAGGGTAAGAAACTCGCCGTCGCCGCGGTGCACGAGCGCACGGCCGGGCGTGACCGGGCCACTCGTCAATGACCTCGGGAGGCGCACGCCGAGCAGGTCACCGTCAAACGGATTCCGGGGACTGAGCAGCGCGCCGCGCTGGTTGTTGCGAATGTCGGTCTGCCATCCCGAGAATCCGCCACCGACCTCGGCGCTGTTCCCGCACAGCACGACCGCCCCCCCGGCGCTGCCCGCGCTCCTGATCCAGCCACGGAGAAACGTCAGTTCCGAGCTGTCGCGCACGAGCTCGCCGTCGTCGATGAGCAGCACGGCCGGCCCGGCGTCGGTCTGCAGGGCGGCCTGCAGCTTGTCGGCCGGAGTCTCCGTGCCCGTGAAGATCGCGCGGACTCCGGGGACTCCGGTGTAGATCTGCTCGAGCGGCGAGCGGCGGGGCAGGAGCAGGACGGTTTCCGCCCCGGCATCGAGCAGGGACCGCGTCATCACCGCCAGCAGGTTGCTGCGCCCCGATCGCGGCGGGCCGGCGATGAGGAAGGTGGGCGCCGCCCCGGCCAGATCCGTGCCGACCGCCGTGAGCTGGTCCCCGCCGATCCCGAGCAAGGCCCACAGCGGCTTCTCGTGCGGCTCCGCCGGATACTGCGCCGCTTCGTCCCACGTCAGGGTCGAAGGCAGCAGGTCGACGCGCATGGGACGCAGACCGAGGGGCACGTTGCGGTCACGGTCGCGAGCGCGCGCCCCGATCTCGTCGAGCGCCCCGGCCTGCGCGGTCGCGCTCGGATCCGGGGCAAGCAGCGCGATCTGCGCTTCCTGGCCGGTTGTGGCCCGGAGCATCCGCCCATCAGGGATTCGCTCGGGAAGCTTCCGCGGGTTGAGGTCGGCCATGCTGTAGTCGCCGCGCTCGGCAAAACGAAGAACCCACTTATCGTCCGTCAGCACGCCGATCCGGCCAGAGAGCAGCGAGCGATCCCCGGCCAGCACCAGATGCAGCCCCGCGCCGGCACCTTCGCGCAGGAAGGTAAGTACGCGCTCCACGTACGCCCCTCCGTCCAGGTCGGCGTAGCTGCTTATGAAGTTCTCCCATCGGTCGAGCAGCAGGACCAGGTGCGGCAACCGGTCGCCCGGGCCGGCCTGGCGCCGCTGTTCGCCGATGTCGGCCACGCCGAGCCGCCCGAACATCTCCTGGCGCCTGGTCAGTTCGGCTTGCAGGCGGTCGAAGAGGCGGGTCAGGCGCTCGCGTTCACTGCGCTGGACGACAGCTCCCGTTTGCGGGAGACGAGTCAGGGGCAGCAGGGCGCCGTTTCCCATGTCGATGCCGAAAAGGTGCAGGTCCGCGGTCGAGATCGCGTCGGCGAGGCTCCCGGCGATGGTCCGCAGTGCCT
Organism: Actinomycetota bacterium; assembly: GCA_027326205.1. GTDB lineage: Bacteria > Actinomycetota > Actinomycetes > Streptosporangiales > Streptosporangiaceae > Trebonia. Next base: position 5,861 of record DAHWEX010000373.1, on the reverse strand, counting down.
GTGAGCGCCCGGTGCGGGACGCGCCGGCGATGAAGAGATGGCCGAACTTGGACAGGCTGATAGTGACCGGGCGCTGGGCCTGTTCGCTCGGCACGTCGCCCAGTGCCCACGGCACGGCCGGAAGGGCACCGTCGTCCGGTTCGAGCAGGGCCGGGGCCGCGAGCAGATCGCCGCGAGTGACCGCGTCCGGCAGCGCCGGCAGCCACGGTGAGTGATTCGGCGGCAACTGGAGCCTGCTTGCCGCGTCCCGGGCCGCCTGGACCAGCCGCGTGAGGTCGGTGTCCTCGCCGTCCTGTGCGTCCTGGCGCGGGGCGGCGGGCAACGGGTAGCCGGCGGTCGCCCAGCTCAACGGGGCGACGAAGGGGGGCGGCACCCGCCTGGGCCCCGTCGAAGCGGCCAGTTTGCTGCGCCCGCCGACCCGCGCCGCCTGGAACGGGATAAGCGAGGCGTGTCCGAGGCGCACGTAGGCCCGGCCGGGCGTCGAAGCGGAGATCCGGGCGGCGTCCGCTGCGCCGATGATGTCGGTGCTGTCGGCCGCGTCGGTGACCCGCAGCGATATCCGGAGGTTGGTGTTGGCGCGGATGTCTCCGGACACCACTCCAGAGGGGCGCTGCGTGGCCAGGATCAGGTGGATGCCGAGCGACCGGCCGCGCTGCGCGATGTTCACCAGGCCGGCCACGAAGTCGGGCAGTTCCCGCACCATGGACGCGAACTCGTCGATGACGATCAGCAGTCTCGGCATTGGCTCCGCGTAGCGCCGGGAACTGGCCTCGACGTAGTCCTCGATGTCCTTCGCTCCGACCGCCGCGAGCATGTGCTCCCGCCTGGTGAGCTCGGCGCCGAGAGAGGTAAGCGCGCGCTCGACGAGGTGGGCATCGAGGTCCGTCACCATGCCGACCGTGTGCGGCAGGTGCACCGCGTCCTTGAACGCGGCGCCGCCCTTGTAGTCCACGAGCACGAAGTTCATGGCGTCGGGCCGGTTCGCGACGGCCAGGCTCGCCACGATGGTCTGCAGCAGCTCTGACTTTCCCGAGCCGGTGGTGCCCGCGACCAGCCCGTGCGGGCCGTCAACGACAAGGTCGATGGAGAACGGGCCGTCGAAGGAGACCCCCATCGTCGCCCGCGTGCTGCGCGCGGCGCTGGCCCACCGGGAGAGGAACTGCTCGGGGCCGACGGGTTCGAGTTCGAGCACCTCGGTGAGGCGGGCGGCCTGGGGGAGCGCGTCGTCTTCGTCTCCGCCCGTGTCGCGTATTGGCGCGAGCGCCCGGGCCGTCCGCTCGAACCAGTCGTGGCCGACCGCGTCGAGGCGGGTCTTGTGCTTGATGTCCTGCGGAGAACGACGAAGGTCGGCGCTGCCGTCGGCATGCGCCACGACCACGGCCGTGGCTTCTTCCGGAAGAGACCGCTCGTCGTCGTCGACGCAGATGCTGTAGATGCCCACGTCCGGGCCATCGCGCAGAATAGCGGACACGCCGGGATAGCTGCGCAAGCGCCGAGCGCCGTCCCAGAGAACAACGACGTCGGGTCCGAGACGGATGTTGCGTCCGGGAGCCGAAGCCGCCTGAGTCTGCCGCTCGCTGAGCAGCCGGCCGAGCTCGGCCACGCGCCGTCCGATCGTCTCCGCGTCGTTGCCGATCGTGGAGCGGGAGTCTTGCCCGAAAGCAGGGGCGAGATGCGGCAGCCACGCCGCCCAGCCCCACTCGGCGCCGTTCTGCCTCGCGGCGAGGAGGACTACCTGCACGTCGCGCGGGCTCTGCAGGACGGCGACTTGCGCGAGGAGCCACTTGGCAAGCGGACGGGTTCGAGGATGAGCCCCCGCGACGCCCAGCACCCCAGCCATTTTCAGCGAGATCGCGAGCGGAACGTCGTTCAAGGTGGCCGGGAGCCGCCGCCGGTGCTCGAGTGCTTCCCTGGCGTCGTCCACGGTCACGGAGCTGGGGACATCGCCCGTTCCCGCGCGCAGCAGCAGGTAGTCGTCGTCTGCGAAACGCCGCTCCCACAGCCGCGATTCCGGGACGGACGCGATCCGCCCGAGGTCGACCGCGCTCGGCGCCGACGCCCGCAGCGACACCCGCTCCGCCACGTTGCCGGCAGCGATATCGGCCTCGATCCGGGCTACGGTCGCGTCGTACTCAGCCAGCAGGGCCCGGTGTCCACGTCGGCCTCGCCGCCTGCCGGTCAGGGCATCTGTCATCGCGACGATCGGCGAAAGGCCTGCGATCACCAGGAACACGTAGGAATGGAAGGCGACCGCGGTGACGACGGCCCCGAGGACCGGCACCATGGCGCCGAGCCAGGGCAGGGCGCTGGCCTGGGGCGCCGCGGGCGGGGCCGGGATCCGGAACTCGCCCTGCGCGTGAACGCGCAACGTGCGGGGCGGGCGGTTGAAGTCAAGGCCGCCGGCCTCGAAGTCGGGCTCGAGGACGGCGTCAGAGTCGGTCACCGGGCGCGTCGCCAGCAGGCTGTCGGCGATGACGAGTTGCGCGTCGGGGGGCCAGTCGGTGAACTCCTCGGTCAGCGGTGCGCCGCCGAGTTGGGCGTGAATGCCTGGCGACGTCGTCCGGACGCGGGTACGCATCGCGACGTCTACCTGGATGATCAGGGCGCCATCGGGAACCGGGGCGAGCCGCCGCCCGCCGATCGCGTGCTCTCCCGGTCCGAGCCTGATGGTGGTGCCGGCCCCGAGCCCGCTCGCGATGCCTACATCGAGCAGCCCGGCGGCCTGCTCCGAGGACGGCGGGAACGCCCGCACGTCGAACACCGTTCCCGGGCGGACCCCGGCTTCGCGTAGCGACCAGTCGAAGCGCACCTCGCGGCCGCTGACCCAGACACGTTCGTTTCCGTAGGCCGTGCCCGTGTCGTCGGCGCCCATCCGACGCAGCAGGTCGCCGACGGTGCTTTCTTGCTCGGCGTCCACCAGGAAGTCCCGCGAGTCATGGTCGGCATAACGCAGAGAAAGGGCGATACGCAAGGTTCTTGGCCTTTGGTTCGGTAGGAACTTCGAAGAGGGATTGCGGGTCCCGCCGCACACGGCGACGGGACCCGCCTCCCGTTAGTTCTTGAGCGCGTTAGCCAGGTCGCTGTCCGTCTGCGAGAGCGCGTCGGCCGCCTTGTTGAGATAGGTAGCCATTCCGGTCAGGCCGGAAATGGTCTTGGTCGTTCCGTCGTTGAACTCCTGGTAGGAGTTGCTGAATGCCACCGAGGACCGGTCGGTGACGTAACCGCCGGAGACGAGCGAGTCGACGAGGGACTTGAGCTGTGCCAGCTTCGACTTGATTTCGTCCTCGCCTTGGTTGAGGCGCGAAGCCGCGTCGTGCATGTCCTGGTACGTGACGTTCATGTTGGGCATGAGGTCCTCATTTCTCTTATCGGTGTCCGCGCCGACGGTTGCCGGAACGGCTGCTCGTGGTCACTACGGCTTGCCAGGGCTTGCCAGTGGGCTCCAGCTAGATCTTGCCGACCTGCGCGGTCGTGAGCGCCACGTTGAAAACCTTGATCTCGCCGGCCGCGCCCAGGAACCAGTCGGTGGGTTTGCCGCCGAACAGCGCCCGCCCTATTGCCAGGTCACCCGTGGTGGCGAACGGGGAAGGGTCGGTAGCTGTGCCCTGGAGCACGCCGTTCACGTAAAGGCGCAACTGATTATCTGAGGCATCGAAGACGCCGACCAGATGCGTCCAGGTATTGAGGACCGGCGCGGATGTCGACAGCGCCCGGACGCCCGCAGGAGTGCCACTGGTGTCGGCGAATGCCCTTGCGAACGCCCAGCGGTTGTCGGCACCCGAATACTGCAGGAAGAAGCCGCTGACGTTGGTGCCGTCCTGGCTGACGATCGTCGCGAATGCCCCGTTAGCCGGGATCGCGGTCAAGTCAACCACCGCGGAAACCGTGAAGCTGCTACCCGGCGCGGTGTCGAGGACGGGGCCGGATGTCACGATATCGCTGCTAGTGCCGTTAAAGGCGGCGCAGCTTCCGTATTGCGGTATGCACCAGTTGATGTTCGAGGCGGTGGCCGCGTGTTCGCCCATGGTGTCCAGCGCGGTCGTCCCTGTCCGGTCGTCCAGGGGCCACCAGCTGACCGGTTCCGGCACTGATACCGCCGCCGACGATACCGCCGCCGACCCGGCCGGCCGCGGTGGTGACGCCGTCGCGGATCCGGCGGACTGCTGTGGTACCGGTGAGCTTCCCGCCGCCGCGGTGTTCGCTACGGCGGTGGGCGCGGCCGGATGCGTGCTCGCGGCCTTGTTGTTCGCGGGATGGGAGGCGGGGCGGGATGCGGCCGACGCGCTGGCAGCGGGTGCCACCTTCTCGGTCCCGGAAGCGGCGGGTGGAGCCAACGACGTCTCGGCCGCCGCGTTGAGGCGCGTCCCGCCGCCGGAAAGCAGCACCGCGGCCACCGCCACCGCGATGGCGAGGACCGCAGAGGTGCCGCCAAGGACCCACCGGGACTTCCACGGCAACCTTGGGCGGGGAGTACCGGGAGAAGCCCGGCGGCGAGTGCCGGGCGTGGCGCCGTAGCGTATGTCAGGAAGGAACCCGCTCGAGAGCACACCGTCATCCGCGGTGAACTTCCAGGTGGCGACCGGGGCGGCGCCCTTGATGAGGATCCACGCGGTCGGGGCCGAGGCGAAGAGAGCCTGAAGCGCGGTGGCCTGAGAGCGTGACGGGGGTTTTTCGAACACGATGAGCGCTCGCTCGTCGGTGTCGAGGTCCGCGAGGAGATTCTCGACGATTTCGAGGTTCGTTTCGTTTCGCGCATTGATGCGCGCGACGCGTACTTTGGCAGACCAGGGATTAGTGGTCAACTCCGTGCCCCAGGCCTCGACGATCGCGTCGACCGCGCCCTTCGGTCCGTCGACCGAGATCGGGCCGGCCGCCTGGTCGAGGTCCAGTAGCACCTGGCCGTCGTCCGACGCTCCGAGCATCACCAGCCCGGCGAACGAGTGGCCGCCGGTATCGCGGACATCAGACGCCTGCAGCGCTGCCAGTTGCGCGGTCCACGTCCGCCCGTCGCTCGATGCCGTCCACCTCGCCGGGGCCTTAGCCGACGGCTTCGAAACGGTGACCCTGACCGACGCTGCGTCTACCGTCACGAGGTAGACGCCGGGGAAAGCGATGCCTTCGTCGTCGCAAGCGGTTGTCAGGGCTTTGAGAGCACGATCGATGGTCCAGGCCGCAGACCGTTCGAACGACATCGACGCGACACCGTGCCCGGAAGCTCCATTGTGGGTCAAGCTCTTCTCCTCAGATGACTGCCATCGCGTTCTCACGTCTTCGCTGGTAGTACTCAAATGGAGCGCAATAAGGATCCAGGTGTGGGGGCAAATGCTTCCGCCAGCTGGGGAGCGAGTCCCGTGCCGGGACGGAGTTCAGTCCCCTCCGCAACGAGTGCAGCTTTTCTACGGGGCGCGGCCTGCCACAGCCGACGCGGGCCGAAGCTGTACAGGCCGGTGCGTACTGGACGCTGCGCGATGCACCGTAAGCGCTTGGGGGCGCGCTTCTGCAGGATGTTGCGACGGATAACAGCGGTATTTAGAATACGATCACGTCTTTCAGCAAGATGCACCTCAATACAACATTATTCCAGCGGTGAAACGTTACCATGTGTCCGGCAACCGGGTGCGATAAAGACGATTTTTGGCGGATCACACCGGCGGCGAGTTCCTGCTCGTCGATCAGCGCCCGCACGCCCAGTCGCGCGGCACCGCCACGCTGCTCAACGGCGATGGCCAGCCCCGCGAGTCGGCGGCAAGGTGGCGATGGGGCGGGCATCGCCGCACCAAGGTCCACGGCCGCCTGGACTGCCGCCGCGCGCTACGTCCCGGCGCGATCAAAATTCTGGCAGTGGCGCGCCGCGGGCGGCC
>DAHWEX010000356.1 GCA_027326205.1 Actinomycetota bacterium | reverse complement strand
GCTCACCGCCGCCTGCGACGAGACCAGCCTGTTCGCGGTCTTCGACCGCGCCACGGCCACGGTCGCGTTCGCGGCGAAGGCCGACTCGTCCCAGGCGCTGAGTTACCGGATCAGCCTGCACGCGCCGATCAGCGCCTACTGGGGATCCTCGAGCCAGGTGATCCTCGCCCACCTGCCCGAACCCGACCTGCAACGCGTCCTGGCCTCGGCCGGCCCCTCGCCGGTGAGCAATCAGCCGCCCCTCGAGGAATCCGCGTTCCGCGCTCTGCTCGCCGCGGTCCGCGAGCGTGGCTGGCTGCTGACCAAGGGCGAGAAACTGCCGGGCGCGGCGGGCACCGCCGCCCCGGTGTTCGGCTCCGCGGGCGTCGTCGGCAGCGTCACGGTGACCATTCCCGAGGTGCGCTTCCACCCCAGCATGGGGCCCAGGATCGCGCGACTGGTAGTGGAGACGGCCGGAAAGATCTCGGGAGTCCTCGGGCACCGCGGCGCCGCGGTGTGACTGTGACTGTGACCTGCGCCGGCCTGGCCGTCATAGCGCCGTCGGCGGCTGGGCGAAGTCAGCGCAGCCGGGCCTTCACCTCGCGGCGGCGGCGGTGCAGGATCGGCTCGGTGTAGCCGCTGGGCTGGGTCGTGCCCTCGAAGATGAGCTCGGCCGCGGCCGCGAAAGCGATGCTCGCGCCGAAGTCCGGGGCCATCGGGCGGTACGCCGGGTCGCCCGCGTTCTGCGCGTCGACGACGGCGGCCAGCCGCCGCAGGCTCTCGGTCACCTGGTCGCGGCCGATGACGCCGTGCCGGAGCCAGTTCGCCAGGAGCTGGCTGGAGATGCGCAGCGTCGCCCGGTCCTCCATGAGCGCGACGTTGTTGATGTCGGGAACCTTGGAGCAGCCGACGCCCTGGTCCACCCAGCGGACCACGTAGCCGAGGATGGACTGGACGTTGAGGTCGACCTCATCCTGCTTCTCCGCGTCGGTCAGCGAGGCGGGATCGGCGAGCGGGATGCGGAGCATCTCGTCCAGGGACGCGGGCGCACGGCTGGCGAGCTCCTCCTGCCGGCGGGCGACGTCGACCTGGTGGTAGTGCAGTGCGTGCAGGGTCGCGGCCGTGGGGGAGGGCACCCACGCGGTGGACGCGCCCGCCCGCGGGTGGGCGATCTTCTGTGCGACCATGTCGGCCATCAGGTCGGTCATGGTCCACATGCCCTTGCCGATCTGGGCGCGCCCCGCCATGCCGTGGGCGAGGCCGGTGTCGACGTTGCTGTCCTCGTACGCGCCGATCCACGGCTGGGCCTTCATGGCTGCCTTGCGGACCACCGGCCCGGCCTCCATCGAGGTGTGGATCTCGTCGCCGGTGCGGTCGAGGAAGCCGGTGTTGATGAACGCGATCCGGTCCCTGGCCGCCGCGATGGCGGCGGCGAGGTTCAGCGAGGTGCGCCGTTCCTCGTCCATGAGGCCGATCTTGAGCGTGTTCGGCGCGAGGCCGAGCAGCGCCTCCACCCGGGCGAACAGCGTGGCGGTGAAGGCGACCTCGTCCGGGCCGTGCTGCTTCGGCTTCACGATGTAGACGGAGCCCGCGCGGCTGTTGCGCAGCGGTGCCCCGGGGCGCAGGCCCGGCAGCGCGCACAGCGCGGTGACGACGGCGTCGAGGATCCCCTCGAAGACCTCGGCCCCGGCGGCGTCGAGGACCGCGTCGGTGGTCATCAGGTGGCCGACGTTCCGCACGAGCAGCAGCGCCCGGCCCGGCAGGGCGAAGACGGTGCCGTGCACGTCAAAGTACGTGCGGTCCGGGTGGAGCTCCCGGGTGAAGGTGCGGCCGCCCTTGCTGACCGGGGCGGTCAGCTCGCCGGTGTTGAGGCCGAGCCAGTTGCGGTAGGCGAGCGTCTTGTCCGCGGCGTCAACCGCCGCGATCGAGTCTTCGAAGTCGATGATCGTCGTGATCGCGGACTCGGCCACCACGTCCTGCAGCCCGGCCGGCTCGGTCGCGCCGATGCTTCCCGCCCGGTCGATGAGGAGCTCGACGTGCAGCCCGTGATGGCGCAGCAGGATGACGTCGGGCGCGGCAGGATCGCCCTGGTAGCCGGCGAACGCGCGCCTGTCCCTGAGCGTGACCGGGCCGCCCGTCGTCTGGGCGGCGAGGCCGTCCGCGGTGACGGCGTAGCCGGTCACGTCCCCGTGCGACGCGCCGTCCAGCGGCAGCGCCTCGTCGAGGAAGGCCCGCACGGTCTCGATCACCCGCCGGCCGCGGACCGGGTTGTAGCCGCCGCCCCTGGTCGCCCCGCCGTCGTCGGGGATCGCGTCCGTGCCGTAGTACGCGTCGTACACCGATCCCCAGCGCGCGTTGGCCGCGTTGATCGCGAACCGGGCGTTGGTCACCGGGACCACCAGCTGCGGGCCCGCGATGGACGCGATCTCCGGGTCGACGTTCTCGGTGCCCACCAGGAACGGCCCGGGATCGGGGACGAGGTAGCCGATCTCCTCGAGGAACGCCCGGTACTTCGGTGCGTCGTGCGGCTGTCCCGCGTTCGCCCGGTGCCAGGCGTCGATCGCGGCCTGGAAGTCGTCGCGCTGGCGGAGCAGGTCCCGGTTGACCGGCGTGAGGTCGGCGAATATCGCCGTCACGCCCTCCCAGAAGCCGGCCGGGTCGATCCCGGCCGCGGGGAGAGCCTCGTCCGTGATGAAGCGGTAGAGGCCGGTCGCGAACTGCAGTCCGCCGGCCTGGGTGCGGTCAGTCACGACGCTCGTCCTTCCGTTGGCCGGGCGCTGCGCTGCCCGGAGCATCAGATTTCGTATTGCGAAATGTATACGTCGTATGGTGGAATGCGTTTCCTGGGACGATAGGCGTCCGCCCGTCCCGGCGTCAAGGTGCGAGGGCGGCCCGGTCATGCCGGTCATGCCCGGGCGGGGGAAGGACATGCGGATGACCGGGACCCGGCCCGCCGACAGCGGCGTGCAGTCGGTTCACCGCGCGCTCGATGTGCTCGAGGCCCTCGCCGCGGCCGGAGGCACCGCGAGCCTCACCGACCTCGCCGTCGCGTGCGGCCTGCCGGTGCCGACCATGCACCGGCTCGCCGCCACCCTGGCCGGCCGCGGCTACCTGCGGCAGGCGCCGGACCGCCGCTACAGCCTGGGCTCCCGCCTCGTGCCGCTGGGCACGGACGCGCACGCGCTGCTGGGGACGCGGGCCCTGCCGGTGCTGCGCGGCCTCGCCGAACTGACCGGCGAGTCGGCCAACCTGGCGGTGCTGACCCAGGGCCGCGCCGAGTACGTGGCCCAGGCCCCCGGCCGGCACACGATGCGGACGTTCACCGAGGTGGGCAACCGCGTCGCGCTGCACTGCACCGGCGTCGGCAAGGCGCTGCTCGCGACGCTCCCGCCCGCGCACGCCGCCCGGCTGATCGGGACCGGGCCGCTGGAGGCCCGGACGGCCGCGACCATCACCGAGCCCGCCGCCCTGCACGCCGAGATCGCGCGGATCCGCGACCGGGGCCACGCCCTCGACGAGGGCGAGATGGAGGTCGGCGTCCGGTGCGTCGCGGTCGGCATGCCGGGCAGCGCCCCGATGGCCGTCTCGGTCTCCGGCCCGGCGGCCCGGATCACCGACGAGGCGATCGCGCCGATCGTCACCGCCCTGACCACGGCCGCCGCGCGCCTCGCCCAGGACGGGCCGGGCTGAGGCCGCGCCGTCGGCGCACTCGTCCGGCATCCGGCGGGGACTCAGGTCAGGCCGAGGTCCGGGCGGTCGGGGGCCGGCCGCCCGGTTACCGGGTCGCCGGCCGCGCCGGAACGGCCCGGGGCGAGCGACCGAAGGGCGAGCGCGGCGACGGCAGGCTCAAGGGATGCGGGCATCGCGGCGGCGCGTAGCCGCCGGGCGGACAGCACGGAGAGCAGCAGCCAGGCCGCGGCCTCGGGGTCGGCGCCCGAGTCGGCGTCGCCGTCGGCCTGGGCGCGCCTGACGAGGTCGGCCAGGTGGCCCGCGACAGCCCGCAGCGCGTCGCC
>DAHWEX010000344.1 GCA_027326205.1 Actinomycetota bacterium | reverse complement strand
GGCGTGCTGCACGATCACGCCGATCCCGCTCACCCCGGCGATGATGAGCAGGTAGTCGGACAGCGTGCAGATCGCCACCACCGGGCCGACGTAGGCGCGGCGCAGCCCTTGCTTGAGCACGAAAGCGTTCTGCGCGCCGATCGCCACGATCAGCGTGAGGCCGGTCAACAGGCCGTCAAGGGAAACATTCAGCACGCCTTCGACCCTAAGGACCTGACCCAATGAAGGCAAACGAATGTTTCTTAGGTTACATTAGCTGTGCTTAACTTGGCTGATGGAGCTCAACCAGGGCCAGCTCGACGCCCTCGTCGCGATCGCCGACTACGGCTCGTTCGACGCGGCCGCACGGCAGCTGCACATCACGGCGAGCGCGGTCAGCCAGCGCATCCGGGCGCTCGAGGCCGCGGCGGGCCAGGTGCTGATCAGCCGGGGCACCCCCTGCCATCCCACCGCCCGCGGGGAGCCGCTCGTCCGCCTGGGCCGGCAGGCCCGGTTCCTCTACGACGAAGCGGCACAGGCGCTGACGGCCGCCGCCGCCGTCGAACTGCCGGTCGCGGTCAACGCTGACTCGCTCAGCTCGTGGTTCCGCGACGTCTTCACCGAGGTGACGAACTGGGGCGGAACCTCGATCCGGGTGCGCGTCGAGGACGAGGGCTACTCCCAGGAGCTGCTGCGCAAGGGCGACGTGCTCGCGGCGGTCACCAGCGATCCGGCCGCCGTCCAGGGCTGCAGCGTCGCCCGGCTCGGCGCTCTCCGCTATGTTCCCGCGGCCGCTCCCGTTCTCGTGGACCGGTTTCCGCGTGACGCCTTTCCGGACTGGGCCGCGCTCCCGGTCGTCAACTTCAACGACAAGGACGACCTGCAGCACAAGATGCTCCGCCGCCAGGGAGTGGAGTACGGTCCCCCGGTCATCCACCACGTGCCGTCCAGCGCCGACTTCTACCAGGCCGTCGTGCTCGGCCTCGGCTGGGGCATGATCCCCGAGCCCCAGGCTCGCGCCGCCCTGGCGGCCGGCGAACTGGTGCGGCTATCGGAGGACGTGATCGACGTCCCGCTGCACTGGCAGCGCTGGCGGCTGGACTCGCCGAAGCTGGCGACGCTCACCACGGCGGTCCGCGCGGCCGCCGGCCGCCACCTGCGGACGTGATGTCAGCAGTCCGCGATTCGCTGCTGCAGGAAGCGGCGCTCGGGCTCGGTTCCGGCGAGGGCGAGCGCGCTGCCGTAGGCGGACCGCGCCTCGCCGGTGCGCCCGAGGCGGCGGAGCAGTTCGGCTCTGGTCGAGTGCCAGTACGGGTACTGGGCCAGGTCGAGCGCGTCGACGATGGCCAGGGCGGCGCCCGGGCCGTCGGCTTCCGCGACCGCGACCGCGCCGTTGAGCCGGACCACCGGCGAGCCGGTCAGCCCGGCGAGTTCTTCGTACAACGCGGCCACCTGCCGCCAGTCGATCGGGTCCGCCGCCTGGAGCGACGCGATGGCCGCCTGGATCAGGTACGGGCCCCGGCTTTCCACGATCAGGCCGAGGATCTCCCGCGCTTCGCCGATTTGCCGCCAGTCCCAGAGCGACCGGTCCTGGTCGGCCAGCAAGACGAGGTCCTGGCCGTCTGGCCCGGACAGCCGGGCCGCCCGGCGCGCGTCGTGCAGCAGCATCAGCGCGAGCAGTCCCAGGGGCTCGGTCTCACCGGGCAGGAGCCCGGCGAGCACCCGGCCGAGCCTGATCGCCTCGCGGGCCAGGTGGCCGGCCTCGCCCGGCACGCTGTATCCCTGGTTGAAGATCAGGTAGACGACGGCGAGTACCACCGCGAGCCGGTCCGGGAGACGGTCGGGAGCGGGGACGCTGAAGGGAATCCCCGCGTCCCTGATCTTGGTCTTCGCCCGGGTCAGCCGCCGCTTCATCGTCTCAGCCGGGACCAGGAACGCCAGGGCGATGTCCTCGGTCGCCAGCCCCGCGACGGCGCGCAAGGTCAGCGCGACCTGGGCATCGGCCGCGAGGGCCGGATGGCAGCAGGTGAAGATGAGTTCAAGCCGCTCATCGGGAATCTCGGTTTCGTCCACTTCAGCTTCCGCGGGGTCGGGCATCGTGGCCGCGAGCAGCCGCAGCTTGGCGGCGAGCACGCGGTCGCGGCGCAGCCGGTCGATCGCACGGTTGCGCGCCGTCGTCACCAGCCACGCGACCGGACTGAACGGCACGCCCTCGGCCGGCCAGCGTCGCGCCGCGACCGCGAACGCCTCCGCGGCGGATTCCTCGGCGAGGTCGAAGTCGCCGAGGAATCCCACGAGCGCGGCCAGCACCCGGCCCCACTCGTCGCGGAATACCTGCTCGATCGTGGTCAGGACGCCTTGCCCCTGACCGGCCGCACCTCGATGCTGCCCCCGAGGCGCACCGCGGGAATCCGCGCGGCCATCTCGATCGCCTGGTCGAGGTTGTCCGCCTCGTACAGGTAGTAGCCGCCGAAGACCTCCTTGGTGTCCGCGAACGGGCCGTCGGTGACCAGCGGCTTGCCGTCGGCGAGCCGGACGGTGGTCGCGGTCGTCACCGGCTGGAGGCCCGCGCCGCCGAGCATTCCCGGCTCGTCGCGCAGCGCGTAGTACTCGACGCTCAGCGCCTGCTGCTCGGCCGGGGAGAGCGCTTCGACGGTTCCCGGGGCGGTGTAGATAAGCAATGCGTACTGCATGGCAGTCTCCGTTCCCTTGCTATCGGTCCTGCTGTTCGTCTCCAAGACGAAGCCGGGCGGCGCGAGGGGACAGCCCCGGCAGAAATTTCTCGCCCGTCTTTTGCCCGCCGAGTGCGTCCAGGAACCGGGCCGACAACGGGTCGGCCGGATTGATATGCCGGCCGAGGACCACGATCGCGACCCGGCGCGCGCCGGCCAGCTTGAGCGCGGCGGCCGCCGACTGCGCGCTGCCGCCGGACACCCAGGTGTCGTCCACCACCAGGAGGTCGGCGCCGGCCACCGACCCGGTCACGCGCAGCCAGTCCACATCCACCCCTCGGCTGTGGATAACTTCCGGCACCAGGCTCAGCGCGACCACGGGCAGGTCCAGGCAGGACCGCACGATGCCGGATAGCGGATGCGGGCCCGATCGGCCCTGGCCGCTGGGAACCACCGCGACCGCTGACGGCCCGGTGCTCATCCCCGCCTCCCGCCACAAGGCGCCGCCGTCGTCGCGCAGGAAGCGGGCGAGCCGGGCCCGCAGCCGCGCCGCCGCCTCCGGAGCCCCTTCGGCGGAGGCGGATTTATAGCGAATCAGGTCGCCGGCCAGCGGGCCGCCGCGCACCGCGAACCCGACGGGCGCGACCGCGTCCGCGAGCAGGCCGCCGGCCTGGCTGAGCGCCAGCCCGCACTGGTAACACCGGGCATACCCAGCCCCAACCGGTCCCCGGCAGGTACGGCAGAACACACCCCGATGCTAGGCACGGCCGCCGACATTTAGCCCGCCTGGCCGCCCCGGAGTCACACGGTGGATCGTTGGGAGGCACCGGTGCCTCCCAACGATCCACCGTCTTCTGGGCGAGGGCGGCAACGCGGCGAGGCGGCGCGGGCGGCGAGGCGGTGGGGCGGACTTCTGGGCGGGGGGCGGCAGGGCAGAATAGTGGGGTGGAGACTGAGGCTGGTCCAGAGATCCAGACGTTGTCCAGCAGCGTCGTTTACAGCGACAGCTGGTGCCGGCTGCGCAGGGACGAGATCGAGCGGGCCGACGGGTCCCGCGGGACGTACGCGGTGATGGAGCGGGACACCTTCGCCCTGATCATTCCGGCCGAGGGCGGCGGCTTCCACCTGGTCGAGGAGTACCGTCACCCGCTGGGCCGGCGCGGCTGGTCGTTCCCCCAGGGCGCCTTCCCCAAGGGCCAGACGGGAACGCCCGAGGACCTCGCCCGGGCCGAACTCGCGCAGGAGACCGGGCTGCGGGCCAAGGGCCTGACCCGCCTGGGGGTGCTTGCCGTGGCGCACGGCATGGCCAACCAGTACGGCGAGCACTGGCTGGCCACCGAGCTCACCCAGGGCGAGCCCGACCTGGAGCCGGAGGAACTCGGCCTGCGCCACGCGTGGGTCGGCAGGGACGAGTTCGAGTCCATGATCGGCGACGGGCGGATCGTCGACGGCTCCACGCTGGCCGGCTACGCGCTGCTGCTGATGGCCGAGCGGCGCGGCGAGGTCACCCTGCCGTTACCAGCAGCGGAGCGTACAGGTCGCCGCAGGCCTCGACCCGGTTGAGGACGTCGCGGGCGGTGAAGACCATGTCCCCGGGGGCACGGCAGTCGGTGACCTCGTCCCAGGTGACCGGGGTGGAAACCGTCGGGTGCTCCCGCGCGCGCAGCGAATAGGGGGCGATCGTGGTCTTCGACCCGTTGTTCTGCGACCAGTCGACGAGGACCTTGCCCGGGCGCAGCGACTTCGTCATCCGGGAGACGACCACGGGCAGCGCGCGCTCGAGGCGTTCCGCGAAGCCCTTGGCCGCGGCGCTCGCCTCTTCGGCCGTCAGGCCGCTGATCCGGGCGTAAAGCTGCAGGCCCTTGCCGCCCGAGGTCTTCGGCAGGGCGTCGAACCCGGCCTCGGCGAGCAGCGGCCGGAGCGCCTCCGCGACCCGGCAGCAATCGACGATCGTGGCGGGCAGGCCCGGGTCGAGGTCGAAGACCAGGAGGTCGGGTTCGAGGCCGTGCTCCGGGGCCGGCTCACCGGAGCCCGCCGCGGCGAACCGCCACATCGGGACGTGCAGTTCCAGCGCGGCGAGGTTGGCCGCCCACATCAGCGTCGGCAGGTCGTCGATCACCACGTACTCGACCGGCTCCCCCGACCGTGACGAACCCGGCGAACGCGACCGGGACCCGCGCGACACGACGTGCTCGGTGCGCACCCAGCCCGGGCGCCCGGCGGCCGCGTGCTTGGCGAAGAACGACTGACCGCCCACGCCGTCGGGATAGCGCTTGAGCGTCATCGGACGGCCGGCCACGTGCGGCAGCAGGACGTTCGAGATCCGCTGGTAGTAGTCGAGCACCTCGGCCTTGGTAAAGCCGTCCGCCTGGTAAAGCACCTTGGCCAGGTTGGTGAGGGTGAGTTCCCTGCCGTCCACCTGGACCGCGATCTTGTCGCTGACGGGCATCGCGCCTCCAGGCGGAGTGCTTCCGGCCGTACCTTAGCTCTACGCTACGTCGTGCGGGCCGACTGCGTCTCGCGGATCACGTCCGCCGGTTCCTCCGGGCTGCCTACCAGTGGCGGCGGGTCGCGTAGGAGTGCCGCCTGATGGCCTCCATCCCCTCGGGCCGCTCGAAGATCGAGTTGACCGCGACCCGGCCAGGGCCGACCAGGCGGACGAGGATGTTCCGGTAGTCCCAGTTGGACCGCCAGAAGGCGAAGCCCGTGTTTCTCGGGTACTCCAGGTGCAGGTGAACCCGGACGGACAGGTCGCGGTAGATCAGCGAACTCGGCTGGACGAGCAGCGACTCGCCCTTCCGCAGGTCGCGGATGAACGCGTTGCCCGGCGCGTGCAGAAGCAGCAGCCCCGGCCGTTCGGCGGCATGGAAGATGTCGCCGTACTGTCCCATCGGGTAATGGGTTTCCTGCTCGTTGTCCTCGCCGGTCACGAACCAGACGTCGTTGCTGTCCCAGTCGTAGCGGATGTTCCCCGTCGCGGTCAGGAACCGGTGCTCCTTGACCCACATCGACTGCCCGTGCTGCAGTGGGAGCGCGATGACCTCGCCGGCGTGGTTGTCGGACAGCGCGATGTGACCGGGGCCGTGCGCCTCGAGCATGATCATCGGCAGGCCCGCCATCATCCGCTTCCAGCCGCCGCGCATGGACATGTTCTGTATCCGGGTGGCCGGGTCCGCCCACAGCAGCACGTGGTGCGAGAAGTAGACCATCTCGCCGGCCGCGAGGTTGAACTCGGCGACCGGGACCGTCGTCCCGGCGATCTGGACGTGCGACTGACCGAACTGCAGCTTCGCCATGTCCCTGATCGGCGGCTGCTCGATCCAGCCGGAGTCGCTGACGCTCTCCCTGATGTCAACCGGGGCGCCGCACAGCGGGCAGGTCGGCTGGCTCGGGTCGCTCGGCTGCCTGCAGTACTTGCAGACGTAGGCGTTCACTCGCCGGACCCGTGGTGGTGGTACATGGACTGGATGCCGACCCGGCCGGGCCCGACCATCTCGGCCAGGTACATGCCGTGCCGCATGAATCCGGTCTTGAGCGGCAACTGGGCCGCGTTCATGGCCACCGTGGAGTCCTTGTAGAGGAAGCCGCCCGGCTCGACCAGGATCTTCTCGCCCGGGCGGAGGGTCCGCTCGAGGACGTTGCCGTTGCCGTGCAGCATCAGCAGGCCGGGCTGCTGGTGGGTGACGAACCGGTCCATGAACATGCCGCTGCCGCCGTGCAGCAGGTTCACCAGGCCCTTGATCCGGACGAACGAGTACTGGATGGAATGCGAGGCGAGCAGGAAGGCGTGCTCGCGGACGTCCAGTTCCATGCCGGGGTGCAGTGGGAGGACGACAAGCTCGCCGGGCGCGTCCCGGGAGAACGCGATCCGGCCGGGGCCGTTGGCGACCGTCACGATGTGCGGCATGCCGCCGATCGAGCGCTTGGGGCCGCTCGTCTGCATCGAGGCGAGCGGGACGGACTCGTCCTTCCACAGCAGGATGTGGTGCTCGAAGTAGACGGCGTCCCTGGGGTCGAGGGCGATCTCCGCCACCGGGACCAGTTCCCCCTCGACCTGGCAGGTGCTGGCCGAAAAGCGGAATTCGGTCATGTCGCGCAGTCGCGGTGCCTCGCGCCATCCGGAATCGCTAACCTTGTCCCGGACGTCCAACGGCGCGCCGCACGTCATACATGTGGTGGTTCCTGGCTGATTCTGAGCGCCGCACCACCCGCACTGGATTGCTTCCACGGCTCGACAACCTAGCAGGTGGCAGCGGGCTTGCGCTGCCTGCCGCCCTTTACTGGTCCTTAACCTGTATCGTTTCTGCTATGGCACTGTTCTCGCGAGAATTCATCGCGGTACCGGATGATCGTAAGGGCCAGATCGTATTCAAGTGGCCCGATGTAACGATCCGTCGCTCTACGCACGCGATCGTCAACGCCGACCAGGTTGCGATGTTCGTCAATACTGGTCAGGTAGTGCAGACGATGGGGCCGGGCCGGCACACGATCGACGCCGACGAGCTGCCGGGCCTGGGCGCGCTCATCGACTTCGCCACCGGCGGCAACGCCTACCGCGCGGAGCTGTACTTCGTCGGCACCCGCGAGTACACCGGCTTCCGCTTCGGCGGGCGCGTCGACGACGTGCAGGACTCGCGCACCGGCCTCGTCGTGACCCTGCGGGTGTTCGGCGACTACGCGCTGCGGGTCATCGACCCGCAGCGGCTGATCACGAACCTGACCTCCACCGTTGACGTGACCGACAACGAGCGGATCGCCGGGTGGGTCAGCGACCAGTTGCTGAAGGTGCTCCGCACCAACGTCACCATGCAGGTCACCGCCAACGAGTGGCCGATCCTCGGGTTGTCCGTGCACTCGCCGGAGATCGAGCAGGCGGCGATCACCTCGGCCAACGGCCAGCTTGAGGCCTACGGGCTCGCGCTGACCCGGATGGGCAACTTCGACATCAACCTCGCGCCCGATGACGCGGAGCAGCTCAAGCGACTCGCCAGGGACACCTCGTACTCCAAGCTGGCCGGCGGGTTCCAGCAGTACGCGGCGGGCGAGATGGCGCTCGGCGCCGGCCAGGGCATGGCCCAGGGCGGCGGCGCGACCGAGGGCGCGTTCCTCGCGGCCGGCTTCGCGCTGCCGGGCATGATGGCCGGGGCGATGCAGCAGCAACAGCACCCCGCACCCCAGCCGCCGCCCGCCCCCGCCCCCGCCCCCGCCCCCGCCGCTCCGGGGCCGACGGCCGTGTCCGGGCCCGCGTGCGCGTCGTGCAGCACCGTCAACCCGGCGGGTGCCAAGTTCTGCATGGACTGCGGCTCCCCGATGGCCCCGGCGGTCAAGCACTGCACGGAATGCGGGAACGAGCTCCCGGGCGGCGCGAAGTTCTGTGCCAACTGCGGCACCCGGGCCGGCTGATTCCCTGGTTACCTGGTTACCCGGCTTCCCGACCTCCCCTATCTGGCGCAGATGTGCCCGAGCCTGGCGCCGGAGGGGTTATCGTCGTCGGGTGGCCGGGATCACCATGTACGACACCGCGCTGAACGACCAGTTCCCCGCCGGTGCCGCCGCCTACGCGGGTTACGTGGACGGCGGCATCGGCAACCAGCCCAACTACGCCTTCATCGTGAGCGCCTTCCCGAACGCGCTGCACCTGTCGATCGCGCTGTTCCCCAGCGACAACGCGGACGCGCTCGACGTCGAGTCCGGTGCCGCGGCCCCGTCGGACGTCCCCGGCTGGTACGCCAGGCAGGTTGCCCGCGGCGTTCAGCGCCCGGTGATCTACGCGAGCGCCTCGACGATGAACGACAGCATCCTGCCGGTGCTCAGCGGGGCGGGCATCGCGCGCGCGGGCACCCGGCTGTGGACCGCACACTACGGGCTCGGCGAGCACATCTGCGGCCCCTCGTCCTGCGGCGCGCTGAGCGTCGAGGCGGACGGCACGCAGTGGACCTCGGACGCGCTCGGCCTCGTTCTCGACCAGTCGCTGCTAGCCGACAACTTCTTCGCGGCCAGCGCGGACCCGACCGTCACGGAGGCGGAATTGCAGTCAGGCCAGCTCAACAACGGTCACGGGGTGTTCACCGTGATCCCGGTCCCCGAGGGCACGGCCCGCCAGATCGCGTTCGCCCTCGACAACCACGCGCAGAACGTGCCCGCCGCCCGGCTGCGGGTGGCGTTCTTCGACACGGCGTGGCACGTCCACCCGGATGTGGTCCTCGACGCCAACCGGGGCCTCCAGGTCATGCCCTTCGCCAACGCCGCGAAGACCGGCGTGGTCTCCGTCCGGCGCAATGACGCGGGCACCGCGGCGATCGGCTACGTAATCTATTGACAAGCCAACAAAAAACAACGCCCGCGGCGCCGGCATTCTATTAAATGCCTAGGCGACCGCGGGCGCTGCTTTCTGTGATTCAGAACACCTAGCGGGCGTACTTCTGAACCAGGGCGCCAAGGGCGGGGAGGGCGGGCTCAATGTTCTTCGCCGCGCCGCCGCGCACCATCTGGTACGCCTTGACGACCGCGGCACGGCCGGACTTCTCCGCCATGTCGTCGGTCACGGCCAGCAGCTCCTGCGAGACATGGTCGCCGCGCTTCGCCAGGTAGTCGCCGAATTCGGCACCACCCGAGGTCAGGAAATCGGCCCAGAACGGCTCGAGCTGGTAGATGACACCCGGCAGGATGGCCGTGATCGCCTCGTCGTAGTAGCCGGGGGCGAACGCCGCGACAGCCTTGTAGGCGGCCTTCAGCGGGGCAGCGGTGATGCCCTTGCTGGAGAGCTCGTTGTCGACGAGAGCCTTGGTGTCGGCGATAAGGTGCGGGGCGTTCTCGGGGGTGAGAACAAGCTCCTGCAGCGTGGCCAAGAGAACCTCCTCAGAGGTACGTGAGAGAAGAACAAACTTTCCGGTCGCTACCGTACTGGTTAAATCCGGCTTAGGCGGGTCATTTGATCAGACGGTAACGAATGAAATGACACGCCGGTTAGCGCGTGGCACCACCCGTTGACCGCGACGGTATGGCACGCTTACCACCGAGTTGCCCGCCGGGCCGCCGGGCCGCCGGCGGACGGCCAGTCCCCTCACCGCCCGTTCTCACCGGCGGATACGGGGCGTTCCCCAGGAGACAGGAGTGCTTAGCCATGCTTGGCAGGGATCACGCGCTGAGCGGCGCTGTCGCGATGGCCGCGCTGGCGCCGGTCCTCCACGTGACGCAGGCGCACCTGGCCGCGGCCGTGGTTCTCACCGCCGGGGCCGGCGTGCTGCCGGACATCGACCACCCGGACTCGACCATCGCCCGGTCGTTCGGGTTCCTGACCGAGTGGTTCGCGTGGGTGGTGGACCGGCTCTCCGGCGGCCACCGGCACGGCACGCACAGCCTGCTCGGGATCGCGGTGTTCACCGCGGGCGCGTACGGCGCCGGCCTCTACCAGCTCTCCGAGCCGAAGTCGCTGGCGGCCGGGCATCTCGAGTTCTCCTGGCACATCGTGCCCGCCACCGTGATCCTGGCGCTGCTGTACTCCTCCGCGCTGCGCGCGCTGAAGATCGGCGGCCACTACGCCGACCTGATCGGCATCGCGGGGGCGCTGGTCACCTGCTTCACCGGGGCGGACCTGACCCTGCTCACCGCGGGCTCCTGGCACCTGCCGCTGCTCGCGGTGGCGACCGCGCTCGGCTGCGCCGCGCACATCGCGGGCGACGAGCTGACCCACGGCGGCTGCCCGCTGTTCTGGCCGGTGAGCATGCACGAGTTTCACCTGCTGCCGCGCCCGATGCAGATCACCACGGCGAAGCTGTGCGAGACCTGGGTCGTCTTCCCGTTCCTGCTCGTCGGGCTCGCCGCGGCGGTCTGGCACGCGACGGGCCACCCGCTGTCCGTCCCGCGGCCCGCGAAGTAGCGCCGGCCGCGCCGCGGGGCAGCGCCGGCGTCGGGTGCCCGTGAACGCACCCCCTGGGCGTGAAGTGACAGATACTCTGATACGGCCATGAATGACCAGCAAAGTTCCGGACTGTCGTCGAAGGTACGCGACCTCTGGCAGCGGAACCAGGACCTGCTGAGAAACGCGGGCAGCCTTGCCGCGACCACCGGCCTGACGTCGCTGTTCGGCTTCGTGTTCTGGATCGTCGCCGACCACGAGTTCTCCAAGACCGAGGCGGGCTACGGCATCGCGGCCACGAACGCGATCCAGCTCTTCGGCACGATCGGCATGTTCGGCCTGGGCACGATGATGATCGGCGAGCTGCCGAAGGGGAAGCCAAACCGCGGCGGGCTGTTCGCCGCGTCGCTGGGCGTGTCCGCCATCGGATCGGCGCTGCTCGGGATCATCTTCGCGGTCGTGATCGGGACGCACTACAGCAAGAAGCTGCCGGGGGTGGGCGGCACCCTCGGGGAGATCCTGCTCTTCGTGGTGGGCGTCGCGCTCACCGGGGCGACGATGGTCTTCGACGAGGGCACGATCGGCCTGCTGCGCGGCGGGGTGCAGTTGTGGCGCAACATGGCCATGTCCACGTTCAAGCTCCTCGCGCTGCCGGTCACCGCCCTGCTGCTGCACGACAAGTACGGCGTGGGCATCACGACGGCCTTCGTCTTCGGGACCGCGGGTTCCATGATCCCGGCCAGCCTCATGCTCGTCCGCAGCGGTTCCCGGGTGTTCCACCGGCCCGACTGGAAGGAACTGCGCCGCCTGATCCCGGTGGCGGTCAACCACAACTGGCTCAACCTCGCGATGGTCACCCCGGGGCGGATCATCCCCCTGGTCGTCACGCTCGCGGTTTCCGCGGCGGCCAACAGCGCCTTCTACGACGCCTGGATGATCAGCTCGCTGCTGTTCATGGTGCCCGTCCACCTGGGCACCGTGCTGTTCGCGCTCGCGTCGGCGTCGCCCGAGGTGGTCGCCGAGAAACTCCGCTTCGTGCTGCGGGTGTCGCTGCTGATCGGCCTTCCGGTGATGGCGGTGCTCGCGGTCGGCGCGCACTTCGCGCTGAACCTCTTCGGCCCCGGCTACGCGCAGATGGCCACGGTGCCGCTGTGGCTGCTCATCGTCGGCTACATCCCGCAGATGCCGCGGGCCCAGTTCATCGCGGTCTCCCGCGCGACCAACCGGGTCGGCAAGGCCGCCGGCCTCATCTGCGTGTTCGCGTGCTGCGAGGTCGCCTCGATCTACTTCGGCGGGAAGGCCGACGGCCTCGACGGGCTCTCCATCGCCTACCTCGGCGTCCTCATCATGGAGGGCTGCATCACCGCGCCGACGGTGCTGCGCGCCGCCTACGCGCACACGGCCGCCGCGACCGGGTCCTTCCCGGCCGTCTCCGCGGAGGCCGCGGCCGCCGGCGGGCTGCCCCGGGCGACCGGCCCGCTGGCCCGGGTCACCGGCGAGCTGATCAAGCTGACCGGCGCGCTGCCTTCGCTGCCGGGGCCATCGGACCGGCAGGAGAGCGGCCTGGCCGCGCTGTTCGCGATCGCCTCGGCCGCGGTGGCCTCCGACGGGAACACGCTCAACGTCGCCACCGAGATCTGGCGGACCGGCGCGTTCCCCGCCATCCCGGCCGATGCCACCGGACCGCGGCGGATGGTCCACGCGCCCACCAGCCTCGACATGTTCGGCGGCCATACCCCCGCGAGCGTCCAGGTCCCGACCGTGCAGGCCCCTGCGCGGCCGACCCCGCAGCAGCAGGCCAGCTACCGGCGGCGGCAGCAGGCGGGCATCGACGCGCTCCTCGCGATCGCCACCCCGGTCATCCCGTCAAGAGCGCGGATGCCGGTTCCCTCAGATGACCGGAGTGAAGAATTTCACCGATGAGGAAGGCTTTGGCTTCATGACCGCCGCGTCAGCCCCACGGATTCCCGTCCTCATGTACCACGAGATCCGCGGCGAGGCGGAGACCGCTAGCCCGCTCGCGGTGGCCCCCGACGTCTTCGGCAGCCAGCTGGCCTACCTGCACGAGGCAGGCTTCAGCACGCTCACCGCGGGGGAACTGGCCGCGTTCCTCTCCGGCGGCGCCGGAGAACTGCCCGAGCGGCCCGTCGTGCTCACCTTCGACGACGGCTACGGCGACTTCTACACCGCGGCGTTGCCGGTCATGAAGCGGTACGGCTTCACCGGCACGCTGTTCCAGACGACGGGCTGGGTCGGCCGGACGGACGTGGCCACGCGCATGCTCAACTGGCGCGAGCTCACGGAGATCGAGCAGGCCGGAGTCGAGATCGGCGCCCACACCGTCCGGCACCCGCAGCTTGACCAACTCTCGGAGCAGGATCTGCGCGATGAGCTGTACACCAGCAAGAGCGCGCTCGAGGACCACCTCGGGCTGGCGGTTCCCGGCCTCGCCTACCCGTACGGCTACTCCAGCCGGCACGTCAGGGAGGTTGCCCGTGAACTCGGCTACACCTACGCCTACGTGGTGGGCAACGCGATGACGACCGGGGCCGCGGGGACGTTCGCCTTCCCGCGGCTGACCGTCCGGCGGGCCACCACGGCGGACGGGTTCCGCGACATGGTGAACGGCGTGGACACGTTCGAGCTGCGCGGTGCCCGGATGCTGACCAAGGGGTTCGCGGTGGTCCGGCGGGCCAGGTCCGCGCTGAAGCTCGGGCAGGAGCCCGCCTGGTACCGCGAGGCGAAGGCCGAGGACCTGGCTTACCCGGCAAAGGCCGCGGACCAGGACGCGGCGGCCGCGGATTCCGCGGCCGAGGCAGCGGAATAACGGCACGCTCGCCGACTTAACTGCGAGGCGGGCGGCCCGGCCCTCAGGTGGCCGGCCCGCCCGCCTCGCAGTTCCAGGCCGGGTGAATCCGGCCGGGTGATTCCGGGCTGGCCTACGCGGTAGCGGGTGACTGGGGCTGCCCGCTGGCCTTCTTGCGCACGATCCCCTCCAGCAGGTACCAGGCGTAGCCCGCGACCGTCACGGTGAAGGCGGCGACGATGGCGGCGCTGCGCCCCAGGCCGGAGAAATCACCGCGGGCGGTGTCCGCCAGACCGCGGCCGACGCCGACCGGCAGGATGCGCAGCGCGTAGTGCCGCTCCGCCGACGTGCTCTCGTCGAACCCGTCCATCCGCGCCATCGCGGCCTTGCCCCAGCCTTGCAGGAAGCACCGGCTCATCAGGTAGCGGAAGGTCGCCCGCCCGGTCGGAACGCGGTGCTGCATGACCTTTTCCGGGTCCCAGATCCAGACGGCATTCTCCTGCACCGCGGCGATCCGGAGGCACAGGTCCGTGTCCTCGGGCAGCGAGCGGTTCCCGATCTTGCCGAAGTCCTCGCGGAAGCCATCGACGATCTCGAAGGCGCTCCGCTTCACGAGCATGGCGCTCGTCCACACGTTGCGCACCGCGGTGGGTACCTTGGGCAGCCCGGAGTAGGACACGCCGATGGTCCAACTGAACTCGCTGGGGAACCACGAGGGGCAGGGAGCCTCCCAGAGCCCGTCGCTGTAGCAGCCGACACCAACGACCCCGGGGGTCACGATGTGGCGCAACAGGGTCGCCAGCCAGTCTTTCCGCGCGATCGAGTCGTCGTCGAGGAACGCGACAACCTCGCCGCGCGATGCCTTGACACCGCTGTTCCGCGCACCGGAAACGCCGCGTCCGCCAATGTTGGGCACCGCCACGACGTCCGGGAACTCGCGGGAAATCTCCTCAAGCAACTCCGGGTTATGGTCAACAACAACGATAATCTCCAAGGCCGGCACGGTCTGTGCCCGCACCGAGTCCACGGCGTCCTTCAACCAGTCCCAGCGTGCCTCGGTGTATGTCGGGATGATCACGGAGACCGTGGGGTAGGCCATGCCTGTATCCACGAGGCGCTCCCCCATCGCAGCATCACTGCTGCTGCTGTGCTCAATCAAGGCAAAACCAGGCCTGTCGCCGAGAATCTCTGCGTTACTTCCTACGTCATAGCTCATAACAGAGATGTTGTCTGCTGGATTTTCAGCGCACCTGCAATTCAGCCGCCTCGGCCACCGCCTTCGACCTGGCGCGCTTGCGCCCGGCCATGCGGGTCCTGACCAGGATCCAGAGGCATCGAACGGCGTCACGCCAATTGATCTTCTTGCCCTGCTCGTGCGACCGGCTGTAGTAGCTCACCGGCACCTCGAACGGGCGCACCCCGGTCAGCAGCAACCGCGCGGTCACCTGGGTGTCAAGGCCGAAGCCGGTCTCGGTCAGGTTCAGTTCCCGCACCAGCGGGAGCGGAATCATCTTCAGGCACGTGTGCATGTCATTCAGTGCCGAGTTGAACAGCAGGTTCGCGAAGTGGGTCATCACCTTGTTGCCGACGGCGTACCGGTACGACTGGTACACGGTGTTGCAGCCGAAGAGGCGGACGCCGTAGACGACATCGGCCCGGCCCTTGATGACGGGGGAAAGCATGCTGGCGATATCTTCCGGCGCGTACTCCATGTCCGCGTCGAACGGCACCATATGGGTTCCCGTCGCCAGGGAGATCGCCGTGAGGATGCTCGCGCCCTTGCCCGAGTTCTTGACGTGCCGGTGCGCGACGACCCGCGGGTCGTCGATCTCCTTAATAAGGTCGGGGGTCGCATCGGAACTGCCATCATCGACGATGATGAGCTCGACCTCGCAAGGAAAGCTCGCCTGCAGAATCCCGTGCACGACTCTCAGAATCGTCCGCTCTTCGTTGTAAGCGGCCATGAGAATCGACAACTTGACAGGCACGGGCCGCCCGTCGTCACCGAGAAGAGGTGTTTCATTTACGGAGTGTGTACGCGTCGCGGGCTCCACTGAGCCCACTCGGAAAGACGACTCTGCACGCTCAACTTCAAGCGCTACGTTCGGAGTCTCAATGCTTACCACGGGTATCCCCTTACCTCGGTCCACCCAGACCCGATTAGCCCAACCCCTCGCCAGCGGGCGTCTCTCTCAAATTTTTTACTAGGGGTTTCTCAACAGCTAGTTACGACAGTTACACGTCGCGGCTTCTCGCCGGGCGATCCGCACAAAGTAGCGAGGTTGTGACTTCAGTGTCGGACATTTCACCCTGTGGCAGGAGTCTACACAGACCAGACTCTGCTTCGCAGACGTTTAGTACTCTGGGCATAGATCGTAATGTCACACAAACGCTATCATTTTGCCACCTGTTGTGACGTACCCGCACGGGAACCCCCCGATCGGCCCGCGCCGCAGCTCATCAACAGGATAGTCGCCGACATGCCCCCACCACGGGCGGCGTGCGGCAGCCGGGCACGCTCGCTCCCTCCGCCAGCCGTCCGGGATTTTGAGCTGTTTCACGACCTTCGCCGGGTTGCCGGCCGCGAGGACCCGGGACGTCAGGTCGCCTCCGCCCCACCGGCCTGGGTGCGTCAGGGCCCGCCGCGATCTCGCAGCGGGCGGCACGACCCCGCCGCCGCCCACCCGCGGTAATCGCCCGTCGCAAGCGACCGGCGATGCCTGGATTCCGTGAATGCGGAACGACACGCCGCAAAGCATTGACTGGAAATAGAACTGCCAGCTCCGTCGCAGCCACCGGGGCTTCTTTGTTATTTTTTGAAACAGGGATCTTCTGCCTGAATGGCCACCGGGTAGAGTTTCTTAGCGTTGGTTACGCACCCGCCGTTATCCACGTAATGGAACGGCGTTGTGGTGTTCGGCACCAGAAAAAGGTCCGCGAGCATGGCATAGTTATTCGCCGACGACTTATAGGCGACGGTGACCTGCCAGGACTGACCCTGGCTCAGTGTGACGGTCCACGTGCTGGAGAGCTTGCCCTGCCGCCAGAGCTTTACCACGTACTGCTCGGCGACGCCTTGGTAATTCTCCACCGTGATATGTGCCGTCGTGGCGTCGCCCACGAGCTTGTTCTGCATGGCGGCGGCCGAGGCCTGGGCTGCCGGATTGCCGCTCAGCGCGGCGATGTTGTTGGCCAGCGCGTTGTTCACGACCGGGGTCATCGAGAACATCGTGTAGGGGGCGTAGTTCTGGTTCTCCGCGCTCTTGACCGAGTAGCCGACGGCACCGAGGGCGATGACCGCGGCCAGGCCGAAGACGAACGAGTTCAGCACGACCGAACCGCCCTGCCGCTGCGGCTGCTGGCCTCGCCGCTGCGGCTGCTGGCCCTGCCGCGACCACTGCTGCTGCTGATCCTCCGGCGCCGGGCGCAGCCGCTGGACCGCGACCGCGACCACGCCGGCCAGGGTCAGCACGACCAGCAGGCCGACCCACGACGACCGGAACAGCGGGATGTGCACGGCGAAGAACAGGAACCCGCCGATGATCGGGAAGATGAGCGCCATGCCGGCCGACGTCATGGCCCGTTCGAAGCCCGGCAGTTCGTGGCTGAGGATCGCCTCCGACCAGAGGTAGCCGGGAGCGAAGAAGAGACCGATGCCGAGGGGAATCGTGACCTGGCCCGACATGTGCTTCGCGGCGGCCAGTCCGCCGAGGATCGCGACGATCGCCGCGATCACGATGTCAAGGTTTCGATTGCGCAACATATCCCTGGGCCTGAATCGAGTAGAAGTTAACGGTCCCGTCGTCGTAGACGCGTGCCACGCCCGCGATGTGCTCGTACTTGGTGATGTAGGCCGCGGCGAGTGGCGTCTTGGGCAGCGATTTCTGGTCCGTGAAGTAGTTGCCGGCCGGCGGCAGCGCCTGGGTCAGCCGCGTGTCCGTCTCCACGTACTGCATGTTCAGGCTGTTCGCGGCCCCGAAGTCCGCAGGCGACCAGGTGGCGTCGCTATAGAAGACGGTCACCTGCTGCTGCGGATTCTGGTGTCCGTAGGCGATGAGCAGCGGATACAGGCCCTGGTCGGCGGCGATCACGTTGCCCGGGCCGAGTTGGGCGTAGGTCCAGGCCGCGATGTTCTCCTCCTGCGGGTCCACCGACGCCTCGAAGCTGGCCACCTTGTGCGGCCCGGGCAGCCGTTCCCAGTACGGCGGCCAGCCGTTCGCGAGCCCGTCGACCGACAGCGCGACGATCACCGCCACGAAGAGGCCGGTGACCGCGGCACCCCAGCGGCGCGCCATCCCGCTGTTGACGAACTTAGTCATCGCGAGCGCCACGATGACGCTAACCGGGATGTAGAGATAGGTCGCGGACCGGCCGGCGAGTTCCTGACCGTCCGAGGTGCCGACGCGAATCCCCAGGAAGATGATCCAGCCGACGGTCGCGCCGATCATCATGCCGATGATCCACGGGTGGCGCCGGTGCCGCTTCCACGCCTGCCAGGAGCCGAGCGTGATCAGCACCGTGAGGCCGAGCAGCGCGCTGATTTCCAGGGCCAGGTTGGCGATGGGCGAGGAGGAGGTGGACACCGCGCCGGAGGACGCGCCGCTGGTGAGGTTCTTCAGGCTGTCGGCCATGCCCACGACCGTGGGGCTGAAGTAGTTCCAGATGTTAGGCCAGGTAATCGCGATCCAGCCGGCGACCGAGAGGAAGGAGATCGCCGCGAGCGCGCCGAACCGCCGTGCGGTGTTCCGGGAACCGGTCAGCGCGCTGGCGATCGCCACCAGGATGAGGAACCCGGTGAGCATGTAGCTGGTGACGTGGTGCGTGATGACCGTGGCGAAGATGCACAGCACCGCGACGATGAACCAGCGCCGGCGGGTCGTCGGAGACTTCTCGGTGGCGGCCCGCAGTCCCGCGACGATGCACATGCCGAGGAAGGCGAGGCCGAGCGTCTCGTAGATGAACATCGAGTTGAACGAGGTGAGCGAGGGAGCGCTGAAGTAGACCAGCATCGCGATGCCCGCGATCCGGTGCGAGCGGATGGCGACCACGAACGCCAGGTACAGGAACAGGATGTACAGCAGGTGCGCGACC
>DAHWEX010000340.1 GCA_027326205.1 Actinomycetota bacterium | reverse complement strand
GTGGCCGAGGTCCCGGTTGCCGAGGTCCCGGTAGCCGAGGCTCCCGTGGCCGAGGTCTCCGTTACCGAGGTCCCGGTGACCGAGGTCCCGGTGACCGAGGTCGCTGCGGCCGATGTCGCTGCCGCGGCCGAAACGGCCGTGGCCACCGAGCCGGCGCAGCCCGAGCCGGCGCCCCCGGCCGAGGACGCCGGCCCGTCGGACGACCTGGAGGCCCCGGTGGCCGACGTCCTGGAGCAGGCGGCCGAGGTTCAGGCGCCGGCCGAGCCCGAGCCCGAGTCGGCGGCCGCCCTCAGCGACCCGGAGGTGCCGGAGGCCGACGCCGTGGACCAGGCGAGGGAAGTGCTGGCGCCGGACGCCGCGGGCGAGGCGCCCGGCTGGGCGTAGGCTCACCGGTCCCAGGCGCGACGCAGGCCCCCGCACTCGCTTCGAGCGCGGGGGCCTGTTTCCTGCCCGGCCGGCACCTCGCCGGGAGCTCCTGCTGGCAGCGGCCAACTCTGCCCGGGAGAGCTGGTATGATTCCCAGGAGCGATCAACGTGATTCGTCGCGCCCGTTAGGGGCAAGGTGCGGACGCGGGTCGCGTTCATGCACGTAAGATGGCATGTCAGGTTCGTGGCGAGCCCGCTACAGGCACAAAGGCCAAGGCCAATGTTGCCTGAAGGCAGATGGGGCACGCTCTCAGGGAGAGGCAGTTCTCGGGTGTACGCGATTGTGCGCTGCGGTGGCAGGCAGGAGAAGGTCGCTCTCGATGACGTGCTCGCCGTCGATAAACTTGCGGACGAGGAGGCCGGGTCGAGCGTCTCGTTCCCCGCGCTGCTCGTGGTGGACGGTGGCACGGTTATCAGCGATCCGGCGGAGCTCAGCGGCTACCAGGTGACGGCTGAGGTCGTCGGCCCGGCCAAGGGTCCGAAGATCAACATGATCCACTACCGGAACAAGACGGGTTACAAGCGCCGCCAGGGTCACCGGCAGCAGTACACCCAGGTCCGGATCACCGGCATCGCCAAGGCTTAGTTGTTAGTTGAAGGCGTTAGGGACAAGAGGGCAAGCAGATGGCACACAAGAAGGGCGCGTCGTCCAGCCGCAACGGCCGGGACAGCAACGCGCAGCGGCTTGGCGTCAAGCGCTTCGGCGGCCAGAAGGTCAACGCGGGCGAGATCATCGTCCGGCAGCGCGGCACGCACTTCCACCCCGGTCTCGGCGTTGGCCGTGGCGACGACGACACGCTGTTCGCCTTGGTGACCGGGAAGGTGCAGTTCGCGCGCTTCCGCGGCCGCCGCGCGGTGAACATCGTTCCGGTCGCCGAGCAGGAGCAGGTCCCGGCCTAACAGGCGCGGAAGCCACCAAGCGACAGTACCGAATGGCGGGCCGGGAGACCGGCCCGCCATCGGCGTGTTCAGGGGACGACGGTAACAAGGGAGAAGTCATGGCAGAGTTCGCTGACCACGCTGTGCTCCGGGTGCAGGCTGGCCACGGCGGCCATGGCTGCGCCTCGGTCCACCGGGAGAAGTTCAAGCCCCTCGGTGGCCCGGACGGGGGCAACGGCGGCCGGGGCGGCAGCGTGATCATCGAGGTCGACGCCTCCACCTCCACGCTGCTCGACTTCCACCGTCGCCCCGTCCGCAAGGCGGCCAACGGCCACCAGGGCGAGGGCTCGAACCGCAACGGCGCGGCCGGGCCGGACCAGGTCGTGAAGGTGCCGAGCGGCACCGTCGTCCTCGACTCGGCCGGGCAGGTGCTCGCGGACCTGGTGGGCGTCGGCACGACGTTCGTGGCCGCCCAGGGCGGGCGCGGCGGCCTCGGCAACGCGGCCCTCGCCTCCCGCAAGCGCAGGGCGCCAGGATTCGCGCTCAAGGGCGAGCCGGGGGAGGAGCGCGAGCTCACCCTCGAGCTCAAGACCGTCGCGGACATCGGCCTCATCGGCTTCCCGAGCGCGGGCAAGTCGTCGCTGATCGCCGCCATCTCCGCCGCCCGGCCGAAGATCGCCGATTACCCGTTCACCACCCTCATCCCGAACCTTGGCGTGGCCGAGGCGGGCGAGGTCCAGTACGTGGTGGCGGACGTGCCGGGACTGATCCCCGGCGCGAGCGAGGGCCGGGGCCTCGGACACGACTTCCTGCGCCACGTCGAGCGCTGCGCGGCGCTCGTCCACGTCCTCGACTGCGCGACGCACGAACCCGGCCGTGACCCCGTCACCGACCTGGACACGATCGAGGCGGAACTCGCGGCCTACGAGGCGGTCTCGGGCCCGGGCCTGGGCGGCCCCAGCCTCACCGAGCGCCCCCGGCTCGTCGTTCTCAACAAGATCGACGTCCCCGAGGCCCGTGACCTGGCCGACCTGGTCAAGCCCGCGCTTGAGGCGCGCGGCCTGAGCGTCTACGAGATCTCCGCCGCCACGCACGAGGGCCTGCGCGAACTCGGGTTCGCGATGGCCGACCTCGTCGAGCGGGCCCGCGCCAGCGCCCCGGAACCGGAGGCCGTCCGCGTGGTGATCCGGCCGCCGGCGGTCAAGGACGGCGGCTTCGAGATCGTCCGCACCGGCGACGGCGCGTACCTCATCAAGGGCGAGAAGACGTCGCGCTGGGTCAGCCAGACCGACTTCACCAACGACGAGGCGGTGGGCTACCTCGCGGACCGGTTGGCCCGGCTCGGCGTCGAGGAGGCCCTGGCGAAGGCGGGCGCCGTCCCCGGTGACACCGTGCTGATCGGCGACGAGGTCGACGCGGTCGTCTTCGACTGGGACCCGGAGCTTTCCGCGAGCGGCGGCCACGCGCCCGGTCCGCGCGGCTCGGACTACCGTCTGGAAAGATAGGGACGTGCACGACGAGGCCCGCCCCGACATCGCAGCTTCCCCGCGGACGGTCGTCAAGATCGGCTCCTCGTCGCTCACCAGGAACGGGGCGATCGACGATGCCCGCATCGTCGCGCTGACCGACGCGATCGCGGCCAGGGTCGGCCGCGGCCATCAGGTGCTGCTGGTCTCCTCGGGCGCGATCGCCACGGGCATGGCACCGCTCGGCCTGAAGAAGCGGCCGCGGGACCTGGCCACCCAGCAGGCGGCCGCCAGCGTCGGCCAGGGCCTGCTCATCGCCCGGTACACCGACGCGTTCAGCAGGCACCGCCTCGGCGTCGGCCAGGTGCTGCTGACCGCCGACGACCTGATGCGCCGCGCCCACTACCGCAACGCCCAGCGGACCCTCGAGCGCCTGCTCGAGCTGAACGTGCTCCCGGTCGTCAACGAGAACGACACGGTGGCCACGGACGAGATCCGCTTCGGCGACAACGACCGCCTCGCCGCGCTGGTCGCCCACGTCAGCCGGGCCAGCGCCCTCATCCTGCTGTCGGACGTGGACGGCCTCTACGACGGCGACCCGAGAAACGGCAACGCCATCCGGATCGACATGGTGACCGGCCCGGGCGACCTGGCGAACGTGAGGGCGGGCAGGACGGGTGCCAGCGGCCTGGGCCGGGGCGGCATGTCGACCAAGGTCGACTCGGCCCTGATCGCCACCGCGGCGGGCATTCCCACGGTCGTCACGACGGCCAGGGACGTCGGGAAGGCCCTGGCGGGCGAAAAGACCGGCACCTACTTCGCCCCCACCGGCCAGCGCCAGAGCACCCGGCTTCTCTGGCTGGCCCACGCGGCGGTGGCCAGGGGCACCGTGAAGCTGGACCCGGGGGCCGTGGAGGCCGTGATCGACCGCCGCGCCAGCCTCCTCCCGGCCGGCATCACGGCCGTGACCGGTTCCTTCGAGGCCGGTGACCCGGTCGACCTGACGGACGAGCGGGGCAAGCCCGTAGCAAGGGGCATCGTCAGCTATGCCGCCAAGGAGCTCCCGTCCCTCATGGGCCGCTCCACGAGATGGCTATCCGCAAGGCTAGGCCCAGAGTACGAGCGCGAGGTCGTCCACCGCGACGACCTGGTAATCCTCTGACCAAGAACGCCAAGCAGGCCGAAGGGCAAGAGCGGGGCTGGGGAAGTTCTCCCGCGCCCTTCCGGAGGAGTGCCGCGGGAAACTTTCCCCAGCCCCGCTCAAACAACGAACCGTTCGGGCTGAAGATCTTGGCTTGAGTCTTTAGTTGTCGTTCGACCCCTGGTTCCGGTTTCCGCCGAGCCGGTCGAACAGCCCGGACGCGGCCCGGACGCCCGTCTCGGCGACGCCGCGGAAGATCCCGGCCAGCGGGTCCTCGGACCGGTTCCACGAGTCGCGGTAGGAGTTGGCCGCGTTGCGCACCTCGTCGGTGAACTTGGCGTCCCGGTCGGTGTCCCGCCGCGGGTAGTCCCCGCCCAGGATCGACTCGTACGACCCATCGGTCGCCCACCTGTCGAGCTCGGCGAACCGCACGACCGCGAACGGGTGGGTGTTCCCCTGCAGTTGCAGCAGCTTGAGGATCGAGTCCCGCAGGTCCGGCACCGCGTCGTACTCGTGCGCCTGCTCGCGGAAGGCGTCGGGGTTGAGCTCCGACAGGTACGGGCCGCCGGCCAGCTTCATCAGCGACCGCCGCGCGGCGTCCACGTCCTGCCCGGCGAGCACGCCCGCCCGGTCGCAGGACAGCTCGGACTTGCGGAACCACTCCTCCAGGCCCCAGATGATCGCCCGCAGCCCGAGGTAGCCGATCGGCATCCAGGCGATCCGCGCGGAGAGCTGGATGAGGATGAGCAGCATCGTCCGGTAGACAGCGTGCCCGGACAGGATGTGCCCGAGCTCGTGCCCGACGACGAAGCGGAGCTCCTCCTCGTCGTGCAGGTTCACCAGGCCGGTGGTCAGCACGATGAACGGCCGGTCCTTGCCGATCGCCATCGCGTTCACCTCCGGCGACTGGATGACGAAGCAGTCCGGCACGTCGGGCAGGTCGAGAATGTAGGCGCCGTCCCGCACCAGGGCGTGGATGTGCGGGAACTGGCGCTCGGAGACCTTGACCGCGCCGGCTAGGAAGTTCAGGCGCAGGGCGCGTTCGTTGAAGAGGCCGAAGAGTTTGGCCAGCAGCACGTCGAACCCGCTCAGCTTGCGCAGCGCGACGAGCGCGGAGCGGTCGGCTGGGTGCTCGTAGGCGCGGGACGAGATGCCGGTGAGCCGGACTCTGGCACGATCAGGCACTGAAGTCATATCTCGAATAGTATCCCCGCCGTGACCCGATCGCATCATCCCGCGGTGGTATCCGCGCGAGCGGGACCGGGCGCCCGGAGGACGGCGGGCCTACACCCGCCGGATGCCCGGCGCGAGCGGTTACGGGGCCCTGACCAGACCCGGCGCGGAACAATCTACCGCCCGAGATGCCTATAGCATCTCAAGACCAGGCACGCGAAGGAGACGGGCGTTGAGCAACGGGCGCAGGCGGGTCGGCGTGATGGGCGGCACCTTCGACCCGGTCCACCACGGTCACCTGGTGGCCGGCAGCGAGGTGGCGCACATCTTCGGCCTTGACGAGGTCATCTTCGTGCCCACGGGCCAGCCGTACCAGAAGAACGACCGGAGCGTCTCAAGCGCCGAGGACCGCTACCTGATGACGGTCATCGCGACCGCCTCCAACCCCCGGTTCTCGGTCAGCCGGGTGGACGTCGACCGCCCCGGCCCGACCTACACCATCGACACGCTGCGCGACCTCAAGGACGCCAGCGGCCCGGACACCGACCTGTACTTCATCACCGGCGCCGATGCCCTCGCGAACATCCTCACCTGGCACGACGTCGACTCCCTGTTCAACCTGGCGCACTTCGTCGGCTGCACGCGCCCGGGCCACCGCCTGACCGGCCACGGCCTGCCGGACGGCAAGGTCTCCCTGGTGGAGATCCCGGCCCTGGCGATCTCGAGCAGCGAGTGCCGCAACCGGGTCGCGGCGGGCGAGCCGGTCTGGTACCTGGTCCCGGACGGCGTCGTCCAGTACATCGCCAAGCGCCGCCTCTACGCCCGCACCCTGGGGTAAGCCGCCAGGCAAGGAGCAAAACCAGGGCCATGCCGAACGGTCCGTCGCTCCGCCCCGCGCCCCTCCCGCATGCCCTTCCCGGTCGGCGGCCACCGTCACCGCCGCCGCGTGCCCGCGGCCACGGCTTGTTTCGCCTGGCCACGTGCCCGGTAACGAGGCTGAGAACCGGTCCCGGGCGGGTCACATTCGTGTGAAAGATCACCGCGCTCCCTTGACGGGAATATGTAAGTACGGTCAACTAACAAAAACCTCCCAGTGGGCGCCCACTGTCGGACGGCCTAGCTCATCGCAAAAGAGAAGAGACCCCGATGGACAAGAAGTTCGCGAGGCGCATCTCCGGCGCCGCGCTCGCGGCCGCTGCCGCGCTGGCCCTGGCCGCGTGCGGCAGCAGCGGCTCGTCCGGTGGCGGCAGCGGCAGCGGTGGCACCACCACCCTCAAGCTCGTGGTGGCCGACTACGGCACGGGCCCGAGCAACGCCAGCGCCAAGTACTGGGACACCATCGTCAGCGCCTTCGAGAAGGCGCACCCGGACATCAAAGTCAACGTCACCTCGATCGCCTGGACCAACTTCGACTCCGAGGTCCAGACGATGATCCAGAACAAGCAGTACCCGGACATCACCGAGGGCGACTACTTCTCCAACTACGCCCAGGACGGCCTGCTCTACCCGGCCTCGGACGTCCTGTCGAACCCGGGCAACCTGCTGCCGGCGTTCAAGGCGCAGGGAACCTACAACGGCGTGCAGTACGGCATGCCGTTCACCACCTCGAGCCGGACGCTCTTCTACAACAAGAAGCTGTTCACGCAGGCGGGCATCGCCTCCGCCCCGCAGACCTGGGCCGAGATCCAGGCGGACGCCGCGAAGATCACCAGGCTGGGCGACGTCGGCTTCGGCCTCCCGCTCGGCGCCGAAGAGGCGCAGGCCGAGTCGCTGCTGTGGATGCTCGGCGACGGCGGCGGCTACCAGACCGCCGGCAAGTACACGATCAACAGCGCGCCCAACGTCGCCGCCTTCACCTTCCTCAAGGGCCTGGTCTCCGCGGGCGACACCGAGCCCAACCCGGGCACGGTCAACCGCACGGACCTGTGGAAGGAGTTCGCGGACGGCAAGGTCGGCATGATCAACGGCTCGCCGGCGCTCATCCCGATCATCCAGTCGGCCGGCGTCCTGCAGTCCTCGGACTGGACCTCGGTGCCGATCGCGGGCAAGACCGGCCCGCTGACCACCACCCTCGGCGTCTGCGACAACGTCGCGGCGTTCAAGCCGAACGGCCACGCGGCGCAGATCAAGCAGTTCCTCGACTTCGCCTACCAGGACAAGTACCAGCTCGCCTTCGACAAGGAGTACGACCTGCTCCCCGCGACGACCACCGCGGCGAAGGCGCTGTCCACCGACCCGGTCTTCGGGCCGTTCCTCACCGCGCTGCCCAACTCCGTGCAGTACCCGAGCGACACCGCCTGGGCGAACGTCAAGGCCAAGGTGCAGCAGACGATCGGCCTCGCGGTCACCGGCAGCCCGTCGACGGAACTGTCGCAGCTGCAGCAGATAGCCACCACGGCTTCCTGAAGGCGCGATGGCAAAAACCGCCATCGTATCGCGCCTTCAGGACGCCCCTGCCTCCCGGGGGGCGACCCCCCGTACCCCCCGGTGTGAGGCGCGGAGCGCCTCACGGCAAGGGTGGCGCGCCCGGTGGCGAAAACCGCCGTCGTATCGCGCCTTCAGGAAGCCCTTACCCTCCGGGGGACACCCCGTCCCCCGGAGGACCACCTGAGGATTACGCCCGGTCCCTCACAGAAGAGGACGCCAGATTGAGGAAGACACCGTGATACTCGCCCTCCGACGGCTGGCGCCGCTGATGTGGCTCAGTCCCGCCATCGCGCTCATCGGCGTGGTCGTGCTCTGGCCGGTCGTGGTCTTGGTCCAGTCGTCGTTCCAGCAGATCGGCGGCGAGGGCTTCGTCGTCGGCTACAACGGCACCGCCAACTACGTCAACCTCTTCCACGAGCCCGACTTCGTCTCGGTGCTGCTGCGCACCGTGCTCTGGGTCGTCGCCGTGGTCGGCGTGACCGTGCTGCTCTCGCTCGGCCTGGCCCAGCTGTTCAACCAGCGGTTCCCCGGCCGCCGGGTGACCCGGTGGGCGCTGATCATCCCGTGGGCCGCCTCGGTGATGATGACCGCGCTGATCTTCAAGTGGGCGCTCGACCCGAACGTCGGCGTCGTCAACGTGATCCTGCACCGCATCGGCGTGGTCAGGCAGCTCGGCTCCAACCAGGCCGACTGGCTGGGCAACCCGACGAGCGCGCTGATCTGGATGATGGGCGTCGCGGTCTTCGTCTCGCTGCCGTTCACCACCTACGCCCTCCTGTCGGGCCTGCAGGGGATCTCGCGCGACGTGTACGAGGCGGCCGCCATCGACGGCGCTACCTCGTGGAAGTCCTATCTCCGGGTCACCCTGCCGCTGCTGCGGCCGGCCATCCTGGTCGCGACGCTGATCAACGTCATCAACGTGTTCAACTCGTTCCCGATCATCTGGGAGATGACCCGCGGCGGGCCCGGCTACGAGACCTCCACCTCGACGATCTACATGATCGACCTGAAGGAGAGCGACGTCGGCCAGGCCGCGGCCATGTCGGTCTTCAACTTCCTGCTGGTCATCGTGATCGTGCTCGTCTACCTCAGCACCACCCGCTGGAAGGAGCAGGTCGGCTGATGATCACCACGACCAAGCCCGCACCGCGGCTCAGCGCCCGGCGCCGCAGCACCGGCCGCCCGGCGCGCGGCGGTCGGCGGCCGCTGCGCACGTGGGTCGCCGCCGTCGCGGCCTACGTCATCGCGGCCCTCTTCCTGGTGCCGTACCTGGAGATGCTCGTGATGGCCCTGCGGCCGAACGACGAGCTCGGCCTGGCCACGATCCTCCCGCGGCACTGGACCTTCTCCAACTTCACCACCCTGTGGTCAACCGGCCTGGGCGGCAGCATCGGCACCAGCCTGGAGATCGCCGCCGGGGCCACCGTCATCGTGCTGCTCGTCTCGCTGCCGGCCGCCTACTGCACCGCGCGCCGCCGGTTCCGCGGCCGCGCCGCGTTCCTGCTGCTCGTGCTCGCCACCCAGATGTTCCAGCCGGCGGCGATGCTGGTCGGCATCCAGCGGGAGTTCACCAACTTCGGCCTGCCGCCGACGATGTCGCTCGTCATCGTCAACGCCGGCTTCAACCTCGCCTTCGCGGTGTGGATCCTCAACGCGTTCTTCTCCTCGATCCCCGTCGAGCTTGAGGAGGCGTCCATGGTCGACGGCCTCGGGCGGATCGGCGCCCTGACCCGGATCACGCTGCCGCTGGCCGCACCGGGCATCGTGACCGCGCTGATCTTCACGTTCATCGCGGCCTGGAACGAGTTCCTGGTCGCCCTCACGCTCAGCCTCGGGCAGGCCCCGTCGCAGCAGCCGCTGACGGTGGCGATCAACAACTACATCGGCGAGTATTCTGTCGACTGGGGGCACCTGTTCGCTGCTGGCCTGGTTGCCACGGTGCCGGTGATCATCCTGTTCGCCGTCATCGAGCGGCGTGTTGTGAGCGGCCTGACAGCGGGGGCGGTTAAGTGAACACTGGCGGAGTGCGTCCCCGCCCGCTGCGCCCCATGGGCAAGCTGCTGGCCGAGGACACCAGGCGCCACCACCGCTCGCTCATCCTGCAGCACCTGTTCGCGGAGGGCCCCGCTTCCCGGGCCGACCTGGCCCGGACCACCGGGCTCACCCGGGTCACCGTCTCCGACCTGGTGGGCGGGCTCATCGCCGACGGCCTGCTCGGCGAGCTGGGCGTGCCGGCCGAGGCCAAGGTGGGCAAGCCGCCGACGCTGGTCGGCCTGCTGCCCGACGCCGCGCACATCGTCGCGCTCGACCTGTCGTCGCTCGACGAGATGGCCGGGGCGGTCGTCAACCTGGCCGGCCAGGTCAAGGCGCGCACGGTGGTCTCGCTCGACGGCGCCTGCGGGCAGGCGGCGGTTGATCACGCGGTCGGCCTCGCCGAGCGGCTGCGCGACGCCGTCGACGGCCCGGTGCTCGGCGTCGGCGTCGGCACCCCCGGCGTGGTCGACGGGCGCGGCGTGGTGCTCGACGCGCACAACCTGCACTGGTCCGGGGTCGACCTGACCGGCATCATCCGCCGGCGGCTCGACCTGCCCGTCTACGTGGCCAACGACGCCAACACCGCGGTCCTGGCCGAGTACACCTTCGGCGGCACCACCGCGGCGGACCTGCTGCTGCTGCGCATCGAGACCGGCGTCGGGGCCGGCCTGGTCGTCGGCGGCGCGCTCGTCCAGGGGCACTCCTGGGCCGCGGGCGAGATCGGCCACGTCGTCGTCGACCCCGCGGGCGCGCCCTGCGCCTGCGGCCGGGCCGGCTGCCTGGAAACGATCCTGGCCGCGTCGCAGCTACGGCGCGGCGAGCGTTCGCTGGCGTCCGTCGGCACGCTGCTCGGCGAGGTGCTCTCGCCGGTGGTCGCCGCGCTCAACCTGCACGAGGTGGTGCTCGCCGGGCCGCTTGAACTGCTCGACGGCGAGCTGCGCAAGGCGCTCGACGTGACGATCAGGCAGCGGGTGATGGCCACCTCCGCGACCGACCTGGTCGTGCGCATGTCGCCCCTCGGCGACGACGTCGTGCTGGTCGGCGCGGCGGTGCTGGTGCTCTCGGGCGAGCTGGGTGTCTCGTGAACGGTGAGCTGCGGGTCGGCCTCGACATCGGGGCGACCAAGATTCTCGGCGCGGTGATCGGCGAGGGCGGCGCCGTCGTCGCCGAGGCCCGGCAGGACACCCGGCCGGGACCGGACGGCGTGCTGGAAACGGCGACGGCCGTGCTCGACCTGCTGGCCGCCGCCCTCGACGGCGTCCTGCCGCCGCACATCGGCATCGGCATCCCCGGGATCGTCGACCGTCAGCGCGGCGCGGTCAGCCACGCGGTCAACCTCGGGCTCGGCGGCGACTGGTTCCCGCTGGCCGACCGGCTGTCCGGCCGGCTGTCTGGCCGCTGCGGCGCCACCGTCATCGTCGAGAACGACCTCAACGCCGCCACCTGGGGCGCCCACGTGCTCAGCGGCGCCGACGACCTGGCCTACCTCGCGCTCGGCACCGGCCTGGCGGCCGGCCTGGTGCTGTCGGGCACGCTGCGCCGTGGCGCCCACGGCGCGGCGGGCGAGATCGGCCACGTGCCGGTGGACCCGGCGGGCGGCACCTGCTCGTGCGGGCAGCGCGGCTGCCTGGAACTGCTCGCCTCCGGATCGGCGCTGACGGCCGCCTGGCCGGCGGCCGGCGACGTGCCTCCGGCAGCGGCCCTGTTCGCCGCCGCGGCGGCCGGGGATCCCCGGGCGGTCGCGGCCAGGGACCGCTTCGCGGCCGGGGTCGCGGACGCGGTGCGGATGCTCGGCCTGGCGGTCGACCCGGCCGCGATCATCATCGGCGGCGGCGTCGCCCACGTCGGCGAGCCGCTGCTCGCGGCGGTCAGCGCGGCGCTGCGCGCCCAGGCCGCCACCTCGCCGTTCCTCGCCGCGCTCGACCTGGCAGGCCGGACCGCGCTGCTGCCCGGCCGGGCGCCGGTCGGCGCGATCGGCGCCGCCCTGATCGGGAACGCCAGATGAGCGCTCCCGGTTGACATAGCACAGACCGTGCCGACGAAGGGAACCTGCTGATGGAGGTCGTGCCGCTCGGGTCGGCCGCCGAGATCGCCGCGGTGGCGGCGGACGTCGTCGAGGCGGTCGTCCGCCGCAAGCCGGCGGCGGTGCTCGGGCTTGCCACCGGGTCGACGCCGCTGCCGGCCTACCAGGAGCTGATCCGCCGCCACCAGGCCGGCATCGGGCCGGGCTACCACGACGTGACCTGCTTCAACCTCGACGAGTACGTCGGCCTGCCGCCCGCTCCGGACGGAGGAGTCCACGCGCAGAGCTACCGGGCGACGATCGCCCGCGAGCTCACCGACGGCCTGGGCATCGGCCCGGACCAGGTCAACGGCCCGGACCCCGGTCCCGGCGCTCTGCCGACGGCCGGGGAGCGCTACGAGGCGCTGATCGAGAAGGCCGGCGGGGTGGACGTGCAGTTCCTCGGCATCGGGTCCGACGGCCACCTGGCCTTCAACGAGCCCGGGTCGTCGCTGGCCAGCCGCACCAGGATCAAGACCCTCACCGCGCAGACCCGCGCGGACAACGCCCGCTTCTTCGGCTCGCCCGGCGAGGTACCGACTCACGTGCTCACCCAGGGGCTCGGCACCATCCTCGAGGCGCGGCACCTGCTGCTGATCGCCACCGGTGAGGGCAAGGCGGCCGCGGTGGCGGCCGCCGTGGAGGGACCGCTGTCGGCCTCCTGCCCGGGTTCGGTGCTGCAACTGCACCCGCACGCCACGGTGCTGCTCGACCCCGCCGCGGCGTCCCGCCTGGACCGCCTCGCCTACTACCGTGAGGTCTACGCGGCCAAGCCGGCCTGGCAGGGCCTGTAAGACCCGCGAGACGGGCAGGAAACGCCTGGTCGAACAGGGCAGCGAGGGTCGTGAGCTGGGCGGCGGCCGCCAAGCGCCAACCCGCTTGCGCGCGCATGCGAAAATAGAGCGTAAGCATCGCCTACCAAGGAGGACGAGCCAGCCACGTGACTGCCACAACGCGAGCTACCGAGCTCATCGAGACCGCCGCGCTGGCCGCGGCCGAGAAGCTGGCCAACGACATCGTCGCGTACGACGTCAGCGACCAGCTCGCGATCACCGACGCGTTCCTGCTGTGCTCCGGCGCCAACGACCGGCAGGTCCGCTCGATCATCGACGAGGTAGAGCTCAAGCTGAAGCAGGCAGGTGCCGTCCTGGTCCGCCGTGAGGGCGAGAACGAGGGCCGCTGGGTGCTGCTCGACTACACCGACATCGTGGTGCACGTCCAGAACTCCGCAGAGCGCACGTTCTACGCGCTTGAGCGCATCTGGAAGGACTGCCCGGTCATCCCGCTGCCCGAGGCGGCCCTGGCCGGCAACACAGGCGGCGGCCCCGCGGCGAGCGGAGAGGCACGCTGAGCACAGCCAAGCGGCTCGTGCTGTGGCGGCACGGCCAGACGAGCTGGAATGCCGAGCACCGCTACCAGGGCCAGACGGACATTCCCCTTGACGACACCGGCATCGCCCAGGCCAGTCAGGCCGCCCGGCGGCTCGCCACCCTGCGCCCGGACGCGCTGTTCTCCTCGGACCTGACCCGGGCCCAGCAGACCGCCGCCCCGCTGGCGGAGCTGACCGGGCTGCCGGTGACGCTCGACAAGGACCTGCGCGAGCGAAACGGCGGCGGCTGGGAGGGGCTGACCGACACCGAGATCCGGGAGCGCTACCCGGAGCAGCGCGCCACCTGGGCCCCGCCGAACGGCGAGCTGACCGCGGTCGTCGCCGACCGGGTGGCCGCCGCGTACGACCGCGTCGCCGCAGCTCTCGAACCGGGCCAGCTGGCGGTGGTGGTCGGACACGGTGCCTCGCTGCGCCTGGGCATGGAGCGCATCCTCGGCATCCCGACCGAGGGCCTGCCCACCCTCGGCTCCCTGGTCAACTGCTCGTGGTCGGTGCTGGAGTACCGGAACGGCCACTGGCGCCTCAACGAGTACAACGTGACCGCCCCCGACGCCGAGGCGCTGCCGCCCACGGTCACCCCGTGGAGCACCTTCCTGCTCCCGGAACCCCAAACCGGCGACGATCAGTAGCCGGCGCGCCGGCCGCCACGCGCGGGTTTTCGGTGTTTACCGGGCGCGGGCCAGCCTGAGCGGTGCCGTTGCCGGCGGCGGGCCCGGCCTCCGCGGAGCGCCGGAGCGGGCCGGGCCGGATGAACAGGAACGGGCGCGGCCACAGGAAGCCGCGCCCGTTCGGGATGACGATCCTCGGTCCGCCGGGTTGGCGGGCCGGCCGGCTACGCGGCCTTGGTCACCTCCTTGACCGTGGCCGCCGTGCCGGTCCTGGCCAGGGCGCGCTCGTACTGCTCCCTGGTCGGCGGCTTGCACTTGAAGTAGACGACCAGGGCGGCGATGGCGCCGAGCCCCGCGCCGAAGAAGAAGCCCCGCTCCCAGTGGAAGGTGGCCGCGCCGTACAGGGTGCCGGTCATGATGAGCGCCGCCAGGCCGCCGGCGAAGGAGCCGCCGAGCGCCTTGAAGGCGTAGACCGAGCCGTAGTTGACCGCGTTGTTGTTCTCGCCGTAGTAGTCAGCCACGACCGCCGCGGTCATCGGGAAGTTGGCGCCGGACAGGCCGCCGGAGATCACCGCGCAGATCGCGAACAGGACGGGCTGATGGGAAAGGCCAGCCCAGAGCGTCAGCAACTGGAAGATGACGTTCAGCGAGTAGGCGTAGGCCATGGTGCGCCGCCGCCCGATGTACTGGGAGATCAGGCCGTAGACGGGCCGGAAGGCGCCGTCCGCGAGGTTGAAGCCCGCCGCGCCGCCGACCGCGGCCCACAGGCCGAGGTGCTCCGCCGTGCCGAAGCTGTAGTAGTAGGCCACGCCGGAGAGCGAGCAGCCGATGTACAGGGCATACTGTATGCCAAGCCACTTAGCCTGCGGCGTCGCCCACATCATCTTGAGCGTGTAGTGGCCGTGCGCCAGCGGGTTGCTCTTCAGGTCGCGGGCCGCCCGCTTGTTCTTCGCCCAGTTCAGCGGGTCGACGTCGGCCGGCCACCAGTTCTTCGGCGGGTCCTTCATGAACCAGCTGCAGAAGCCGATGCCGACCGTCATGATGATGCCCTGGACGAAGATGAAGTGCTGGACCGCGCCGGGCGACAGGTTGCTGACGCCGCCGGCGGTGGCGAAGCCGCCCACCGCGAGGATGAAGGGCACCGAGCCGTAGGCCCAGCCGCCGTTGACGAAGCCGGTCCGC
The DNA here is from genome assembly GCA_027326205.1 of Actinomycetota bacterium. Classification (GTDB taxonomy): domain Bacteria; phylum Actinomycetota; class Actinomycetes; order Streptosporangiales; family Streptosporangiaceae; genus Trebonia. Next base: position 9,117 of record DAHWEX010000340.1, on the reverse strand, counting down.
CAGCCCTTCTTCTCCGGGTACCACTTGGCGACGATGTTGATCGCGCTGGAGTAGATCATGCCGGAGCCGATGCCGCCGAGGAACGCGTAGCCGAAGTACGCCTCCCAGATGTTCGTGCTGTAGGCGGTGATCGTGTAGGCGAGGACGCCGCAGATCAGGCCGCCGGCCATGGTCGCCCAGCGGACCGGCAGGATGCCCCGGTTGCGCAGGAAGCCGGTGCCGATCTGCACGAACGACTCGAAGATCACGAAGAACGAGAAGAGCCAGAACGTGGGGGCGGCGCCCCAGTTGTGCGCGGCCTGGAGCGACCCGCTCAGCGCTCCCCACGTGTACTCCACGAGGCCGGCCAGGCACATGACCCCCCAGGCGGCCATGATCACCGTCGAGCGGGAATGGCCGATGAGCTGCTGCGGTGTCTCGCCGACGCGGAAGACCCGCCCGGTGTCGTTCTGGATGAGCCGGTAGGGGCCCGCCCCGCCAGACTCTGTCATCTCTGCCACGAGATTCCTTTCATTGGATTCTGTATACAGGCCCCGGCTGCGGGCCTCCCTTGGTGGCGTCGTTAGGCGCTTCCGGTGGATGAGGTTCGTTATCGCCGACGCTAAGTTTCTCTGTTGTGTGATGCAATACGCGAAATACTAATTTCTTATTAAGATGGGAATACTTGCAGCTCGCAAGGGTGTTCAATGTTTTTCCCATAAAAAAGCAAGCGCCCTTGCCGCGATCGCATAGTGCGTTATCGACCGTGGTAAGGGCGCGTTTTATTAATTTATGTCGCTGTCGAGAATGGCGCTATCGGGTCGTCGGGACCTCCTTGTCACGGGACCGCGCTGGCCGGTCAGATCGCGCCCGCCGCCCGCAGGGCCTCGATCTGGGCGGGCAGGTAGCCGAGCGACGCCAGCACCTCGTCGGTGTGCTGGCCGAGCAGCGGCGGGGCAGCGACCTCCACCGGGGAGTCCGAGAGCCGTACCGGGCAGCCGACCGTCTTGAACCGGCCGCGCTGCGGGTGGTCGACCTCGACCACGCTGCCGAGCTCGGCCAGGGTCTCGTCCTCGATGAGCTCCTTCGTCGACAGGATCGGCCCGCACGGGATGTCGTGGGCGTTGAGCAGGTCGAGAACCTCCCACTTGGTGAGCCTGGACGACCACTCCTCGATCAGCGCGAACATCTTGTCCAGCTTGGGCAGCCGCGCCTCCGGGGTCGCCCAGCCGGGGTCGGCCGCGAGCTCGGGCCGGCCGATCAGCTCGGTGATCGGCGTCCAGCCGGCCGGCTGGACGATGATGTAGATGTAGTCGTTCGGCCCGCCGGGCGCGCACCGCACCGCCCAGCCGGGCTGCCCGCCGCCGGAGGCGTTGCCCGAGCGGGGCACCTCGTCGCCGAACGTCGCGTTGGGGTACTCGTCGAGCGGGCCCGCCGCCAGGCGCTGCTGGTCGCGGAGCTTGACCCGGCAGAGGTTGAGCACGGCGTCCTGCATGGCCACCTCGACGCGCTGGCCGGCGCCGGTCACCGTGCGCTGGTAGAGCGCGGCGAGGATGCCCGCCACGAGGTGGATCCCGCTGCCGGAGTCGCCGATCTGCGCGCCGGTCGCGGTGGGCGGCCCGTCCTCGAAGCCGGTGGTGCTCATCGCGCCGCCCATGGCCTGCGCCACGACCTCGTAGGCCTTGAAGTTGGCGTACCGGCCGGGGCCGAAGCCCTTGATGGAGGCGTAGATGAGCCGCTCGTTCAGCTCGTGCAGCAGCGCCCAGCTGTAGCCGAGGCGGTCCAGCACGCCCGGGCCGAAGTTCTCCACGAGGATGTCGGCGTCCTTGACCAGCCGGGCGAAGACCTCCCTTCCCCCCGGCGACTTCATGTTCACCGTGATGCTGCGCTTGTTGCAGTTCAGCATCGTGAAATAGAGGCTGTCCGCGCCCGGCACGTCGCGCAACTGGCTCCTGGTGACGTCACCGCGACCGGGCAGTTCTACCTTGATCACGTCCGCGCCGAGCCAGCCGAGCAGTTGCGTTGACGAGGGACCGGACTGGACGTGCGTCATGTCGACGACACGGACTCCCTCGAGCGCCTTGGTCATCTGTTCCTCCGCGTTTCCTTCATGGGCATGTGATGAGGGGACATGGCCTGCGAGGGCCACCATCCGCGCGGCGCGTCCCGCAGGAACGGCGCGCACAGCGCGGTGACGGCCAGGCTCACCCAGGCGAGGGCGGTGAGCGGCGCGGCCGCGCCGCTCACCGCCGCCAGGGCGAACGGGAACGCGCCGAAGGCCCAGCCGGCCAGGGCCGTCGGGACGCGCGAGCCGGGGAACCAGCCCGCGACGACCGTCACGCAGGTCCCGTAGACAAGCCCGGTTCCGGCGCCGGCGCCGGCCGCGCCGACCGCGACCGCCCCGGCCGGGTTCGCGATCGCGCCGCCGAACAGCAGCCCGAGCGCGCCGCAGGCGGCGCCGAAGGCCGCGGTCCGCGCGGGGTCCACGCGTCGGTGCCGCCGGCTTAGGCAGAGCGCGCCGCCGGCGGCCGCGTGGCAGGCGGCCCAGGCGGCGAGGCCCCAGGCCTCGGCGAGCGGCCCCCAGCGGGCGGCGGCGTCGAGCCGGACGGCGACCGCGCCGAAGCCGTACTGGGTGCCGCCGACGACGAGCAGCGTCGCGCACGCCGCGGCCGCGACCCACGCGCGCGGGTAGCCGAGGACCATCCGGTCGCTCGGGCCGGTCCAGGCGGGCCGCCCGCCCGGGCCGGCCTGGGCGGGCCGGCCGCGCCCATGGCGACGGTCGCGCCGCCTCGCCGGGGAAATCGCGCTCACCCGCCTTACCTCCGAGAATACTGTAGACAGAGATTAGTGACGCTTGTCTAGGTCTCCAGCTCAGATACCGCTTAGCGCCCGGCGCGGGTCTGTGCCAGCAGGGCGGTGGCCGCGTACACGGTGCGCAGCGTCGGCGCGGGCGCGCCGGTCATGTCGGCGATCTCGACGACCGCCGTCACCAGCGCGTCGAGTTCGAGTTCCTTGCCCGCCTCCAGGTCCTGGAGCATGGAGGTCTTATGGTGGCCGACGTTGCCCGCGCCGCGCAGTCGCCGCTCCACGGTCATGTCGGGCTTGCTGCCCACCCGCGCGGCGATGTCCAAAACCTCCTCCATCACCTGCGCCGCGACGTGCCTGGTCGGCAGGTGCTCGTAGATCTCGGCCATCGTGGCCCTGGTCAGCGCGCTGATCGGGTTGAACGAGGCATTGCCCATCAGCTTGATCCAGATGTCGTCCCTGAGCCGGGCCTCGACCGGGGACTTCAGCCCGCCGGCGATCATGGCCTCGCTCAGCGCCGTGCACCGCGCCGAGATCTCGCCGGACGGCTCGCCGATGGAGAAGCGGGTGCCCTCCAGGTGCCTGATGACCCCCGGCGACTCGATGACGCTGGCCGGGTAGACCACGCAGCCGATCGCGCGCTCCGGCGGCAGCACCGCGCTGGTCGCGCCGCCCGGGTCGACCGCCTCGATCCTGCGCCCCTCGTACGGGCCCGCCAGCTTGTGGAAGTACCACCACGGGATGCCGTTCTGGCCCGCCACCACGGCGGTGTCCGGGCCGAGCAGCGGCGCGACGAGCGGGCCGCAGCCCGGGTAGGAATAGGCCTTGAGGCCGAGGAGGACGTAGTCCACCGGGCCGATCTCCGCCGGATCGCCGGTGACATGGGGGCGGGCGGTGAAGTCGCCGCGCGGGCTCAGCACCCGGACCCCGTCGCGCCGCATGGCCTCCAGGTGTGCCTTCCTGGCGATGAGGTGCACCTCCGCGCCGCCTCGCCACAGTGCCGCACCCCAGTAGGCGCCGATCGCGCCGGCGCCAACGACCGCGATCCGCACGCGACCACCTCTCTACCGGATGAACACTGTATGCAATTATGCGCGAAGCAACTATCACATACAGTATTCTTCACTGTTCAGCGCGGCAATAGGCGAAGATAGTACATTGCATACAAGAGGCGGTATCGTTGCCCCAGGGGGGAACGCTCTCTCAGCGCGCGGTTCTCTCGGCGCGGGCTTCGAGGAAGAGATGAGCACCAGCATGCCTGAATCGCTTGCGGCCGGCACGCGCCGCGTCGCCCGCCCAGCACCGCTGCGGCAGGCCGTCTACGACACGCTCGCCGAGATGATCGCCAGCGGCTCGCTCAAGCCGGGACAGCACCTGGTGGAGTCCGAGCTCGCCGAGCACCTCGGCGTCAGCCGCCAGCCCATCCGCGAGGCGCTGCAGCGGCTCGCGGTCGACGGCTGGGTGGAGCTGCGCCCAGCCTACGGCGCCTACGTGCACGTGCCGACGACCGAAGAGGTCGCCCAGTTGCTCGGCGTCCGCTCCGTCCTGGAGGCGTACTCCGCGCGCGAGGCCGCGCAGCACGCGACCGCGGAGCGCATCGCCCGGCTGCGGCAGCTGTACGACGCGGGCCTGGCCGCGCTCGCCGCCGACGACGAGGCCACGCTGGTCACCGCCAACGCCGACTTCCACCGCTACATCGTGCAGATTTCCGGCAACCGAGTGCTGCTCGAGCTGATCTCGCAGGTTGAGCGGCGCGTCCGCTGGTACTACACCCCGATCGCCCGCCCGCGCGGCACGGAGGCCTGGAACGAGCACGAAACGCTCATCGGGGCCATCGGCGACGGGGACGCCGACCTGGCCGAGCGGCTGATGCGCGCCCACACCGAGCGGACCACGGAGTTCTACCGCCGGGAGTTCGTCCCGGCGCACCAGGCGCCGGCCGGCTGAGCCGGCCGGCCGGCCGTCATGAGCCGGCCGCGGCGCCTGCCGCGGTGCCGGCGGCCAGTTCGCGCAGCTTGCGCTCGGCCTCGCTGAGCCGCCGCGCCGCGTCCCGGTCGGCGGCCCAGCGCTCGGTGGCGTCCCTGATGACGGCCGCGATCCCGGCGATCTCGCCGTCGGCGCCGCGCAGCAGGGCCACGCTGAACTCGATGGACAGGCGGCGGCCGTCCCGGTGCGCGGCGGGCACCTTGAGCAGGGAGTCGCCGTACCTGGTCTCGCCGGTGGCCATGGTCTTCGCGAAGCCCGCCCAGTGCCTGGCCCGCTGCTTGTCCGGGATGATGAGGTCAAGGCTGCGCCCGAGGGCCTCGCCGGCCGGGTAGCCGAAGACCCGCTCCGCCCCGCCGTTCCACAAGACGATGGTCCCGCCGGGATCGCAGGCCACGATCGCCTCGGGTGCCTCGCGAACGACCGCTTGCGCAAGCCAGACCTGGTCCATGGCGCCTTCTCCTCACGCTGTCCGCCTCTGGACCCAAGCTACTAGAAACTGGATACTGAATACAATATGGTGGACGCGTAGGAGCGATCCCGGGCGAGCGGCCCGGGCACGCGGACGGCACTCGACGCGGCTCGACGCGACTCGACGGAAGGATCCGGACATGACCGAGGCTCCCGCGCAAGCGACGGGGGAGGGGAGTGCCCGTGCGGATGCCAGTGCGGCCGCCCTCACCGACGGGATTCACCTGGTGGTGGACGCGCTCAAGCTCAACGACGTCACGACCATCTACGGGGTCGTCGGGATCCCGGTCACCGACCTGGCCCGGCTCGCCCAGGCGGAGGGCATCCGCTTCATCGGCTTCCGGCACGAGAGCAACGCGGCGCACGCCGCAGCGGCCGCGGGGTTCCTGACCGGGAAACCCGGCATCTGCCTCACCGTCTCGGCCCCCGGCTTCCTCAACGGCCTGGTGGGACTGGCCAACGCGACGACCAACTGCTTCCCGATGGTGCAGATCTCCGGGTCGAGCGAGCGGCACATCGTCGACCTGCAGCGCGGCGACTACGAGGAGATGGACCAGCTCGCCGTCGCCAGGAATTTCGCGAAGGCTGCATACAGAATCCACCGTGCCGAGGACATCGGCCGCGGCATCGCGCGGGCGCTGCGCACCGCCGCCGCCGGCCGCCCGGGCGGGGTCTACCTGGACATCCCGGCCGCCGTCCTGGGCGAGGTCATCGACAAGACGGCGGAGAGCAGGTCGCTCTGGCGGGTCACCGACCTCGCTCCCCGGCAGCTGCCCGCGCCCGAGGCGGTCGACCGCGCGATCGAGCTGCTGGCCGGCGCCCAGCGGCCCCTCGTCGTGCTCGGCAAGGGCGCGGCGTACGCGCGGGCCGACGTCCAGCTGCGGGAGTTCATCGAGGCCACGGGGATCCCCTACGTGCCGATGTCCATGGCCAAGGGCCTGCTACCGGACGACCACCCGCAGTCCGCGGCCACCGCGCGGTCGCTGGCGCTCAAGCAGGCCGACGTCGTCCTGCTGGTCGGCGCCCGGCTCAACTGGCTGCTCAGCCACGGCGACGCCCCCACCTGGAACCCGGACGCCAAGTTCATCCAGGCCGACATCGCCGCCAGCGAACTGGACAGCAACCAGCCGATCGCCGCCCCGCTGGTCGGCGACATCGCCTCGGTGATGGACGCCGTCCTCGACCGCCTCAAGCCGGGGCAGGTCAAGGCGCCGCAGAGCTGGCGCGACGAGCTAAGGGAGCGCACCGACGCCAACGTGGCCAAGATGGCCAAGCGCCTCGAGGCCGCCAGGAGCGCGTACCCGATGAAGTTCCTCGGCGCCCTGCAGTCCGTGCGCGACGTGCTCGCGCAGCACCCCGAGGCCTACGTCGTCAACGAGGGCGCCAACGCGCTCGACCTGACCAGGAACACCGTCCCCATGCGGGTCCCGCGGCACCGCCTCGACAGCGGCACCTGGGGCGTCATGGGCATCGGCATGGGCTACGCGATCGCCGCCGCGGTCGAGACCGGCGAGCCGGTCGTCGCGATCGAGGGCGACAGCGCCCTGGGCTTCAGCGGCATGGAACTGGAGACGATCACCCGCTACAAGCTGCCGGTGACGACCGTGGTGCTCAACAACAGCGGCGTCTACCGGGGCGACGAGCCGTCCGCCACCCGCGACCCCGCGCCGACCTACCTGCACGCCAGGCACGACCTGATGATCGAGGCCTTCGGCGGCACCGGCTACCAGGCGACCACCCCCGAGGAGGTCACCGCCGCGCTGACCCGCGCCATCGCGCAGGGGACGCCCGCGCTGGTCGACTGCGTGATCGACCCGTCGGACGGCACGGAGAGCGGCAACATCGGCCACCTCAACCCCCGCGGCCTGACGGCCCTGCGGTAACAAGCGCTCCGCACCGCGACCAGCACCCCCAGGAAGGAAATAACAGGAAATGTCGCTATCAGACCCAGAGCTCCCGCTCGCCGGCATCAAGGTCATCGACTTCACCGGCGTCCAGGCCGGCCCGGCGTGCACCCAGATGCTCGCCTGGTTCGGCGCGGACGTGCTGAAGGTCGAGCGCACCGCCGGCGGCGATGTGACCCGCAACCAGTTGCGCGACGACCCAGACCTCGACGCGCTGTACTTCACGATGCTGAACAGCAACAAGCGGTCCCTGGCGATCAACACCAAGACGCCCGAGGGCCACCAGGTGATGGAGAAGCTGATCAGGGAGGCCGACATCCTGGTCGAGAACATGGCGCCGGGCGCCATGGACCGGATGGGCCTGGGCTGGGACACCGTCCGCGCGTGGAACCCCCGGCTGATCTACGGCACGGTCAAGGGCTTCAACGACGACTCGCGCTACACCGACCTGAAGACCTACGAGAACGTGGCCCAGTGCGCCGGCGGCAACGCGTCCACCACCGGCTTCTGGGACGGGCCGCCCACCGTGGCCGGCGGCGCCCTCGGCGACAGCAACACCGGCTACCACCTGCTCATCGGCCTGCTCACCGCGATCATCGACCGCGGCAAGACCGGCCGCGGCCAGAAGGTGTCGGTGTCCATGCAGGACGCCGTGCTCAACCTGTGCCGGGTCAAGCTGCGCGACCAGCAGCGGCTGGAGAAGACCGGCTACCTGGAGGAGTACCCGCAGTGGCCGAACGGCGAGTTCGGCGAGGCGGTGCCGCGCGGCGGCAACGCCGGCGGCGGCGGCCAGCCCGGCTGGGTGGTGAAGTGCAAGGGCTGGGAGACCGACCCGAACGCCTACATCTACTTCACCGTCCAGGAACAGAACTGGAAGCGCACCGCCGAGGCCATCGGCCGCCCCGAGTGGGTCGACGACCCCGGCTACGGCACCGCCCGCGCCCGCGCGGACAAGATCTTCGAGATCTTCGGCGAGATCGAGAAGTGGCTCGCGGACAAGACCAAGTGGGAGGCCGTGGACATCCTGCGCAAGTGGGAGGTCCCCTGCGCCCCCGTCATGTCCATGAAGGACCTCGCCTACGACCCCGACCTGCGCACCAGCGGCACGGTCGTCGAGGTCGAGCAGAAGGGCCGCGGCACCTACCTCACCGTCGGCAGCCCGATCAAGTTCTCCACGTTCAAGCCCGACATCAAGGGCGCGCCGCTCCTCGGCGAGCACAGCGAGGAGGTCCTGGCCGAACTCGGCTACGACGGCCCGGCCATCGCGGCCCTCCGCGAGGCCAAGGTCATCCTCTGAGAACCTCCCCGATGCCCCGGTCCGCGCCGGCAGCGGTGCGGAGTCTGCCGGCGCCCCACCGGGGCACCCGGGTTGCGCGCCCGCCGGCGTAACCGCCATCGCGCCGGGCGCGCAACCCGGCTACCTCCCGGGAACGCCCGCGCGCCCCTGCGGGCGCGGCGGGTGCGCCCGGGTGCGGCGCGCGGCGCGGCGCGAGCCAAGCCTGGCGCCAATTTCCGTGGGAACGCGGCGGCGGACGGCGGATACTGGCGGCATGACCGATCGATACGCCGCCCTTGACCACGCGGTCCGGCACGCTAACCGCTGGCTGGACAGCCTGCCCGCCCGTCCCGTCCCGGCCCGGGCCGCCGTCGCCGGGATCGTCGGGGAACTCGGCACCACGCTGCCGGACGGCCCGACGCCGGCCCACGAGGTGATCGAGTTGCTCGCGGCCGCGTGCGAGCCTGGCCTGACGGCGATGCCGTCCGGCCGGTTCTACGGCATGGTGATCGGCGGCTCGCACCCGGCCGCCCTGGCCGCTGACTGGCTGGTCAGCGCCTGGGACCAGAACGCGGTGCTGCGCGCGGTGAGCCCGGCCCACGCGGCGGTCGAGGACGTCACCAGCGGCTGGCTGCTTGACCTGCTCGGCCTGCCGGCGTCCAGCGGGGTCGGCTTCGTCACCGGGGCGACGATGTCCAA